>JAZSAW010000101.1:0-14006 GCA_045602105.1 Candidatus Avilachnospira sp. | reverse complement strand
TCGAACTCGCTACCTCCACCTTGGCAAGGTGGCGCTCTACCGGATGAGCTACACCCGCATATGGTGCCTCCGGTCGGAGTCGAACCAACGACACGCGGATTTTCAGTCCGCTGCTCTACCAACTGAGCTACAGAGGCATATTAGAGGTGGAATAAATCCACCTCTATTTATGTATGGCGACCCGGAACGGACTCGAACCGTCGACCTCCAGCGTGACAGGCTGGCGTGCTAACCGACTGCACCACCGGGCCAAATATTTGGTGGGAACAACAGGGCTCGAACCTGTGACCCCATGCTTGTAAGGCATGTGCTCTCCCAGCTGAGCTATGCTCCCGTGTGTCGCTTTGGCTTAGCGACGGGTATTATTATACACAGCAGGTCTTTGTTTGTCAATACTTTTTTTCATCTTTTTATTATTTTCAAAAAATTAGATTTTCTCCAGTATTTCACGGATTTCCCCGGGAGTAAAGTCGTAAATTGTATCGCAGAACTGGCAGGAGATATGAATGGTTTCTTCATCCGCCACGATTTGCTCCAGTTCTTCCCTGCCCAGACTGATCAGGGTAGCGGTCACCCGATGGCGGTCGCAGTAGCACCGATATTCCACGGGAGTCGTTTCCAGAATCTCCAGTGCCATATCTTCCATGACCGTTTCCAGCACAGCTTGTGCAGACAGACCCCGATCCAGCATACCGGTCACTGCGCCGGCTTTCTGGATTCCCGCCTCGATCTTTTCGATACACTCCTCCGGCGCGCCGGGCAGGAGCTGAATCAGATACCCGCCGGCAGCCCGGACGCTCTGATCCGTATCCACCAGCACACCCAAAGCACAGGCTGTGGGGGTCTGCTCACTCTGGACAAAGTACTCCGTAATGTCCTCGGCGATCTCGCCGGACACCAGCTGGACACTGCCCACATAAGGCTCTTTCATCTGCAGGTCACGGATGACCGCCACCATACCATCTGTCCCCTCCGCGCCACCTACATCCAGCTTGCCCCGGTACTTTTCCAGCAGGCTGATCTGGGGATTATGCACATAGCCACGGGTATTGCCCTGGGCATCGGAGACTGCCAGCACTGTGCCCAGAGGGCCTCCGCCCTTGACCTGCAACGTGATAGAGCCGTTTTCCACCTTTTGCATATTGCCCATCATGGACGCGGCGGAAAGCAGCCGTCCCAGAGCAGCCGTAGCCGTAGGTAGAGTTTTATGAATCTGCCGTGCCCGCTCCACCATATCCGTTGTGGTGACTGCAACAGCTTTGACAAAGCCGTCTTTGGTCATAGCGCGTACCAGTTCTCCCATGGTCATCCTCCGTTATTTCTGCGCGTAAATGTAGATCCGCTGTTCCCCTGCTTTGGGGGCCTGCATCGTTCCGTCGCCATAGACCTCCACAAGGGAAAAGCCTGCCTGACGAAGCCAATCGGTCAATTCCTCCGGAGTGTAGGCATATTCCATGTGCTCCTCAAAGGAGCGCAGCCATACTTCTCCCTGCCGTTGGAACAGGTCCATGCCATAATAGCAGATGTTCTCCTCCGGGTCAAACTCTGCCCGCCAGACGCAGTAGCTGTCCTCATTTTCATCCAGAAACACCTGACCGTCCAAGCCCCGGAGCTTTTCGGCAGAGTTGATATCGAAAATAAACACACCGCCGGGAGTCAGAGCATCATAGACCCGGGCAAAGGTCTGCCGGCAGTCTTTGGGGTCTGTCAGGTAATTCAGGCTGTCCAGACAGCAGGCCACCCAGTCCACCGCATAGGGCAGACGAAGCTCCTGCATACTCTGGCAGATAAAATAAGGAGGCTCGTCCAGCTCCGACGCCTTATCCTGCGCCATTGCCAGCATATCCTCGGAAATATCCGCTCCCAGCACACGGTAGCCCCGTTTGGCCATAAGCACAGACATGGAGCCGGTACCGCAGGCCAGATCCAGCACCGTTTCCGGGTGGATGTCATGGCGTGACAGTATCGCCTCCATATAAGTGAGCATATGGTCATAGGAGATGTCCTGCGTCAGAGAATCGTAGGACTGAGCCAAGGCTTCATAGGCGCTCAAGCCTCATCCTCCCCCAGACGGGCAAAGAGGGTGCGGTAGGTATCAGTGCCGTAGTTCAGACTGCGGTTGACCCGGCTGATGGTAGCACTGCTGGCGCCGGTCTGCTCCAGAATGTCGTTGTAGATCATGCCCTGATTCAGGAGCTTGGCCACCTCATACCGCTGTTCCATGGCCTTCATCTCCGATACGGTGCAGAGATCCACAAAAAAGTTATAGCACTCTTCCAGATTTTCCAGTTTCAGAATAGCCCGGTAAAGCTCGTGATCCGGGTTGGAATGTTTCTTACGATTATTCAACGCCAGAACCTCCTGTCTGTGATCTGTTCTTTCATTTTAACAGGTTAAACGATAAAAGTAAAGCACAATTCTTGATTTTTTACGGAAAAATTCCGTCGCAGACGGACAAAAAAACACGGCGTCGACAGCAATTTCGACACCGTGTTTTTTCATTTTCAACTTTTCAGGGCAAAAGCCATCCGCTTTCCGGCTGCATGGGCTGGGAGAGGTCTACGGAAGTCAAGCTTCCATCGTGGACCGAGATCTGCACCCGGTCGATCTCCTCCATGGCGCACAGGGTCGCCACCACAGACCGCACCGCCAGACGCGCCTGCCGTGGGTCTTCATCAGCCTGCGCAAAGGCACTGCTGAGGGTCACCTGACACAGTCCGTCATGGGTCTTCAGCTCCACCAATGCCGTACCGGCAGGGATGGGGTCTTCATAGCCATTGGCAGGGGTAAAGTCCAAAAGAGCATCCAGAACGGCATCTGCCTCTGTTCTGCCGGCGCTTTGGCGGACATAGGTGGGCACGGCCGCCAGCTCCCCCCCTTTTCCGCAGGGGACATACAGGGTCACATCCTTTGCCGAGGCATCCTGTCCCTGTCCCAGAGCCGGCTCTTCCCGGAAAAATGTGCCGGACAGATCCAGTCCGCTGTAATCGCCGATGGGCTGTCCTACACACAAAAATCGTACCCGCTCCACCTCAGGCAGTTCCGTCAGGGCGTTGACCACGGAAAATACCGTCAGTCTTGCTCCGGCGTGGGTCATGGGTCGATTGGTCAGGAAGGCTTCGGAAAAATCCACGGTGCAGAGCCCCTGCACCACACCGACCTGCAGCAGATTTGTCCCCTCGGGCAAGACTGCCAGAGAACTGCTGTTCTGAGGGCCTGCCAGAAGCTGGTCAATGATATAGGCGGGGATCTCATCCTCAAAGCGGAAAGAACGGCTTCGACGTTCCTCCACCAGATACCGTCCCTTGGAGTCGGAGAAATACAGCTTCACCGTCACCTGATCGCTGGTGGCAGAATCGTCATAGAGCAGAAAGCTCTCCCGGGAAAGGAGAACGCCGTTTTCCGCTTCTTCGCAGAAGATCTTTACGGCATTTACCTCCGGAAGCTGGGTCACCGTATAGACCAGACAGGCCTGCGCCACGGTCTTGTCCTGACCGGACAGGCTGAGCCACCTGTCATTGAGCACCACAGTCAACACCCCGGAACGCAGTGCCCAGTCCTCTATCTGCAGATCCTTGGGGAAAGGAGAGCGAAGCCCCTCTGTCTGAGGACCTTGCAGGTAGCGGGACAGCAGACCGTCAATATTTTCCTCCCCATCTGCCTGCTGGTGGCTTTCCACTGCCAGAGTTCCGGTGGAATCGCCGTAGGTCTGTTGGGCAGAGCAGTAATAGAAGTCCACAGGGTCTGTCCGGGCATTTTCCGGCTGTATGGCACAGGCGGTAAGGAGCAGGAGTATGGGAAGAAGCCACCAAAGATGTCTGTATCTCATCACTCCACCTCCACGCCAAAATAGGGCAGGGACACAATAAACCGGCTTCCGCCTTCCTGTCTTTGCTCCAGGGTTATCTCGCCGTAATTTCGCTGTACCAGTTCCTGCACGATGCTCAGTCCAAGACCTGAGCCACCGGCCTGCCGGCTTCTGGCCTTATCCACCCGGTAGAACCGCTCGAAAATATGCTCGCGGGCGTCCTCGGGAATACCTACGCCCGTATCCTCCACCACCAGAATCACATCTTCCTCCTGACGGGTCAGTCCCACCCGGACCAGTCCGCCGTCATGGTTATACTTGATGGCATTTTCCACCAGATTGAAGATGATCTGGTACATATCGTCCTCCACAGTCAGCACTGTGCAGTCTTTTTCCATATTACTGGTCAGGCGGATCTGACGCTGATCTGCCAGAGGCACCAGCATATTGAACACCTTGCCGATGGTCTGGGCAATATCCACCACCTCATGCTCCTTTTGCACGCTCTCGGCCTTGGATATGGCCATAAGATCCTCTGCCAGTCGGGTCAGACGGTCAGCTTCACTACCAATATCCGCCACGAATTCCCGCATGGTGACAGCATCCATATCATTCTGCAGGACAGAATCCGACAGGAGCTTGATGGCCGCCAGAGGGGTCTTCAGCTCATGGGAGGCATCAGACACAAATCGGCGTTTTGCCTGCTCGGAGACCTGCAGGCGGTCGGTCAGGCGGTTGAATTCTCTGGCCATGCGCCCAAATTCATCCTGACCGCCCATCTGGATCTTCCGGTCATACTCGCCCTGTCCCACCTGCTCCATGGAATCCAGTATCCGTCTCATTTTCCGGGAAGAGCCTGTGGCAAAGATCATGGCAAAGGCCATCAGCACTGCCTCCACCGCTACGGATATGCGCAGGATATTGGTCTGCAATGCCCGGATCAGTCCGCCCTGATCCGTATCCAGATCGGCGATATACACACAGCCCAAGACCCGCCCCGACTGCACCACAGGCATGGCCATATGGCTGATCAGCAAGCCGTCCTCATATCGGCAGTACAGCACATCCTGCATATCCAGAGCCGAGACCACCTCCTGCAAAAGCACATATTTGCCTACGCAGGATCGCTGGGTCAGAGAATCGTAGCAGGCTACGCCCATGGCGTCGGTGACGATAATGCGCGCCACATTCATATCCCCCAGCAGGGACATGACCTGCCCGGCATACTCCCTGTCCAGAGTGGTCGCGCCACTGAACGAAGCTGTGACCAGCTGGGCTTTATCCTGCAAGGATGCCGTTTTAGCCCGATAGATCATCTGACGGGTGATGTTGGCGGAATAGAAATTCAGAAACACCAGCATCAGGGACGTCAAAAGCACATAGGCCACGGCATTACGGATATGGGAGCTTGCCAAAACCGGGCTTCGCCTAGTTTCAGGGTTTGAAATAGTAACCCACTCCCCACTTTGTCAGAATATGTTCCGGCTCTGCCGGATTGCGTTCCAGCTTTTCCCGCAGACGGCGGATATGGACGTCCACCGTGCGGATGTCACTGCGGTACTCATAATCCCAGATGGTATCCAGCAGGCTCTCCCGGGAATAGACCCGGTTTGGATTGCGCATCAGCAGTTCCATCAGGTCGAATTCCTTGGCGGTCAGGTCGATGACCGCGCCGTCCTTATAGGCATTTCTGGCGTCTGTATCCAGCTCCATATGTCCGCAGGTCAGCCGGGAAGACTTCTCCTGCTGTGCATGATTGCCGGAACGGCGGAGCAGTGCCCGCACCCGGGCTTTCAGCTCCAGAATATTAAAGGGCTTGGTGAGATAGTCGTCTGCCCCGTGTTCAAAGCCCATGAGCTTATCCATATCGTCGGCCTTGGCTGTAAGCATGATAATGGGGACGGAGGAAAACTCCCGGATCCGCTGGCATGCCTCCAGACCGTCCATATTGGGCATCATCACGTCCAGAATGATCAGGTCTACCTGCTCCGTGGAAGCGATGTCCAGCGCCTCCTGTCCGTCCGCTCCGGTGAGCACCTCATAGCCATCATTCTCCAGATTGAATTTGATGCCCTTGACCAGCAATTTTTCGTCGTCTACCACCAGAACTCTCATGATGTCCCTCCTGTCTGCACCATATCTTTCAGGGCTTCGAAGCGTTTTTCCCCAATGCCCTGCACCTCAGTCAACTGTTCCACAGAACGAAAGCCTCCGCAGACTTGCCGGTATTCCAGTATCCGCCGCGCCAGCTCCGAGCCTATACCCGGCAAGGCCTCCAAGTCCGACTGCGTGGCGGTGTTCAGGTCAAGGAGCTGAGTTTCCGTTTCCAAAGATGGGGTTTCTGCGATCTGCATGATCTGCACCGGTTCGGTCATGGTCACCTGCACCTGAGTTGCCGAAGTCCCGCTGCCCAGCATATACCCCATAGCGAAAGTCATACAGGCCATGGTCAGTCCATAAGCCCACGCCACGATCCGGCCGGCTTTCATCCCGCTTCCCCCTTTCATTGACATTGTTTTATAATCTGTTATAATCATTATAACATGTTCACCACATCTCGGCAACGCCGATGACCATAGGAGTTATGATGAAATTGAAAAAATTTCTTGCTTTTTGTCTGACTGTCTGTCTGCTGACAGCCTTATCCGCTCCCGTTTTCGCCATCCCCCCTGAAGAAGCAAAAGCGGAAGCCCGGAAAAATGAGATCATCGAAGAAACGCAGGACGAGGAAGAAGCGGAAGAAACCGAAGAAGCCGAGGGAACGGAAGATGACGGAAGCATATTTGCTTCCCCCGTAGGCGCGGCTCTGCTCATTGAGACCACCACGGACACAGAGCTCTATGCCATGAACGCCGATGAGCAGAAGTATCCTGCCAGTCTGACTAAGATCGTCACCTGTATGCTGGCTCTGGAGCACAGCGACCTCAATGAAACGGTCACCGTTTCGGAAACGGCTCTGGACGGCTTTGTGGCCGGTGACGGCACTATGAATCTGGATCACCTGCAGGTAGGCGAAGAGATCCGCATGGAAGATCTGCTATACTTTCTTATGCTGGAAAGCGCCAACGAAGCCTGTGTGGTGGTAGCGGAGCATATTGCCGGGTCGGTGGACGCCTTTGTTGCCATGATGAATGAAAAAGCCCGGGAGCTGGGCTGTACGGGCACCAATTTCGTCAATCCCCACGGACTCCATGACGAAAACCACTACACCACTGCCCGGGATATTTCCAAGCTGGTCCGCAAGGCACTGGAAAACGACACCTTCCGCGCCATCACCAGCACCGCCTCCTACACCTTCCCTGCCACCAACAAGCGGGAAGCACAGGTGATTTATACCACCAATCAGCTGATCCACAAGGAAATGGCCGGCAACAACTTCTATTACTCCAAGGCCTCCGGCGTCAAAACCGGCTTCACCACCCCCGCCGGACGGTGTCTGGTGGCTACGGCCTCCAACGAAAACATCAATCTTTTGAGTATCGTTCTGCAGGCACAGACGTTGGAAAACGAGCATGGCATCTGGGTCTACCGCAGTTTCCCCGAGACCATCAACCTGTGCGAATGGGCCTTTGAGAATTACTGCATCTCCACGGTCATGAGCACCCTCTACCCGGTAGCGGAAATTCCGGTGAACATGGCCGCCGGCTCTGATGTGGTGGCTCTCGCTCCCGCGCAGGAGGTGCGGGTGCTGATCGAATCCGACTACGACCCCAGCCTTATCACCCTGAAGCCGGAACTGTATGTATCCAGTGTGGACGCCCCGGTGGAAGCCGGTCAGGTGGTGGGCAAGGTTACGGTCTACTATGAGGATCGGGAGCTGGGAAGCAGTGACCTTGCCGCCATCACCGCCGTTGCCCGCTCGGAGGTGGCTCACCAATCTCATCAGGTCAAAGCCTATGCCGCGGACAACTGGTGGAAATGGCTCATGGGCATTATCATCACCATCGCGGTGATCATCGCTATCGTCTATCTGTTTTTGGTATATTATCGCCGGCAGCAACGGCGTCGGAAGGTCGCCGCCCGCCGTCGGGCACTGGAGCTTCAGCGTCGCCGCCGGGAGTGGAATCTGCCGGAGGAATAAAGGAGGAAAACTGTGGACTGGGAAACTCTGCTGGCATCCTGTCAGGAATGTACCCGCTGTGGGCTTTGTTCCGGACGGACAAATATGGTCTTTGGGGTAGGCCCTCAGGATGCGGAGATCCTGTTTGTGGGTGAAGGCCCCGGTCAGCAGGAGGATCTGTCCGGCGTCCCCTTTGTGGGTCCTGCCGGACGGTTTCTGGATGATATGCTCTCCATTATCGGTCTGGGTCGGCACAACTGCTACATTGCCAATATCGTCAAATGCCGTCCGCCCCAAAACCGTGACCCTCTGCCGGAGGAGCAGGAGGCCTGTATGCCGTGGCTGCGGATGCAGACCAAGCTCCTGCGCCCCAAGATCATTGTCTGCCTTGGCCGGATCGCTGCCATGAAGCTCATCCGGGAGGATTTCAAAATTTCCCGGGAGCATGGCCAGTGGACGGAAAAAGGCGGGATCTGGTTTACTGCTATGTATCATCCCTCTGCCCTGCTTCGGGATGAGCGCAAACGCCCGGAGACCTTCCGTGACCTGAAAGGGCTACAGGAAAAGGTCCGACAGGTGTGCAGTGACCCGGCACGTTATGAGATTATGTAAACAAAACCTGCTGTTGCGGGAGTCCCAGCAGGTCCCCTCTGACGAGGGGGGCTGTCAGCGAAGCTGACTGGGGGAGAGAAAAAACTCTAATAACAGTTTTCTCCCAATCAGCGCAAATCTCTCTCCCTCCGTCTTCTTGCCTGCGGCAAAAATCCACCTCCCTCATCAGAGGGAGGCTTTGTGTTTTCGGGACTTTCAACACACTGAAAAGACGCCTTGCACGTACGCAAGGCGTCTTTCTCTCTATTCTCCGGTCAGGCGGTGGGTCATATAGGCATGGGCAGTCTGCTCCAGCGTATCGTCCAGAGGGGCAAGCTCTGCTGTGCCATATTTACGGGTCAGAGCCGTTTGCAGGATATGGTCACACAGGATGGGGTTTTTGGGGAGCAGAGAGCCGTGGGAATAAGTCCCGAATACGTTATTGTACCGCGCGCCCTCTGTGCCGTCCTCGCCGTTATTGCCGAAGCCCTTGAGCACCTTGCCCAGCGGTCTTACCCCACTGCCAAGATACGTTCTACCGGCATGGTTTTCAAAGCCCACGATCTGTGTATCCAATTCGTCGCAGAAGTAAATGTGGTCTCCCACCAGCCGTTTCTGCCGGCATTGGGTATACAGATCCAGAATACCCAGACCCTCCAGCTTCTCGCCGTCTGCTGTTTCATAGGACTTGCCCAGAAGCTCAAAACCGCCGTCAATGGCCAACACGGGCATACCCTCTGCCACGGCAGTTTCCAGCGCTGCGGCCTTGTTTTTCCGCAGATCCTCCAGAAGCAGAGGCTGGGCAAAGGGTTGACCGCTGCCCAGAAAGATCAGGTCAAAGGAATTGGCATCCAGTTCCTCGCCCATGCAGACAGGAATGATCCGGGCATCGATACCCCGCCACTGCAACCGCTTCTCCATGCAGATCAGATTTCCCCGGTCGCAGGACAAATTCATGACATCCGGGTAGAGGTGACAGATCTTCAGTTCCATACTTCCTCCTCATTCCCAGAAGGCCTTAAAGCCAAAATTCTTACTGATGGTGTTACGCAGACTCAGCATCGCTGTATAGGTGGGCATGATATAGCAGGGTTTGCCCAGTGCCACACAGGTTTTGGTCAGTTCCAGTTCATCGGGTATCACCCGGAGCTTGTCCAGAGGCAGACCGGCATACTTGAACCGCAGTGCCATATCATGGGCGCGGTTGCCGGAGACCAGCACCTGCGCCAGCGTATCGCCCATAGCCACCAGCCGTTCCAGATCCACATCCCAGATCCAGCTGATATCGCGGCCGTCCTGAATCTGATCACTGAGGCATACTGCAAAGACAAAAGGCTCCGTCATTTCCGAGAGGAAATTCAGCACCTGATTGCAACCGGCGGGATTTTTGATGAGAATCATCCGCAGACTTGTGCCCTGAATCTCAAATTTCTCCATCCGTCCAAAGCCACAGGAGAAGGCGGACAGTGCCTTTGCCGTTACGGCGGGATCCAGCCCCAGAGCCTTTCCACAAGCCATGGCAGAGCAGGCATTATAGATATTATACCCACCGGGCTGACCGATGATGGCAGGATATGTTCCGGCTTCATCCCGGAACACCACTTCGGAGTGTTCGGCGTCGGATACCACTACCTCGGACACCGCCACCTGAGGCTGGGGTCTTGCACAGCCACAGGACGGACAGCTGTAGGCGCCCAAATGACCGTAGGTCACATAGTCATAGGCATACTCATGACCGCATACACGGCAAAACGGCGCATCGGACACCTCTGCCACCCGGCTTTTATAAATGGGGGTATCCACGCCGTAGAACACCACGGGATTCTCCACCCCCTCTGCCAGAGAGCCGGAGAGAGAATCGTCGGCATTGAGGCACAAAACCGCATGTTTGCTGTGGGATATACCGATGCGGATATTCTCCAGCGTCTGACCGATATCGCCGTAGCGATCCAGCTGGTCGCTGAACACATTGGTCACCACCACAACTTTGGCATCGACCAGTTTGCCGATGGTCTTGAAGGCGGCCTCATCGGTCTCGATAACGGCATAGTCATACTTGCACTTGCCTGTCATTGACGCGTGCATGGCAAATTCCGCGGTGACGCCACTGAGCAGGTTCGCACCGGATCGATTGGCAAAGTAAGAGATTCCCGAATCGGCAAGGGCCTGTTCGATCATACGGGAGGTCGTGGTCTTGCCGTTGGTGCCCGTGACCAGAATGGTGGTCACGTTCTTTGCCAGATAGCCCAGCACGCCGGGGCACAGCTTCAGGGCAACACGCCCGGGGAAGTCTGTACCGCCTCTGCCCAGAAAGCGCAGTGCAAACCGGGTGAATTTGCAGGCGAAAACAGAGAGCATTACTTGAAGTTTCATGGGAATGTTATACCACAAAACCACAGAAATTACAACCGCCCTTGTTACAAAGAAAATTTTCTGGTATACTGGGGAAAAACCCATAAACAAAGGAGTTTGTCATGAAATTTGTTTCCTGGAATGTCAACGGTCTACGCGCCGTTCTGCAAAAAGGTTTTCTGGATATATTCCATGCTTTGGACGCCGACTTTTTCTGCCTGCAGGAGACCAAGCTTCAGGCCGGTCAGGTGGAGCTGGAACTGCCCGGTTATCACCAGTTTTGGGACTATGCCGAGAAAAAAGGCTATTCCGGCACGGCTGTTTTTACAAAGCACGCACCTCTTTCCGTGACCTATGGTCTGGGCAAGCCGGAGCTGGACACAGAGGGGCGATGCATTACGCTGGAATATCCGGAGTTTTATCTGGTCAACTGCTACACCCCCAACGCCCAGGACGGACTGAAGCGTCTGCCCCATCGTCTGGCGTGGGATACGGCCTATCGGGAGCATCTGATGGCGCTGGACGCCAAAAAGCCGGTCATCGCCTGCGCTGACTACAATGTGGCCCACGAAGAAATCGACCTGAAAAACCCAAAAAGCAACCGGGGCAATCCCGGCTTTTCCGATGAGGAGCGGGAAAGCTTCTCCTGCCTGCTGGAAGCCGGCTTCACAGATACCTTCCGGTATCAGAACCCCGACCTGACGGGGGCATATTCCTGGTGGAGCTATCGCTTCAACGCCAGAGCCAACAACTCCGGCTGGCGAATCGACTATTTTCTGACTTCCGACCGCCTGCGGGAGAAAATCACCGGCACCGGAATTTGCGCGGACATCTTCGGCTCTGACCACTGCCCCGTGACCTTGGAACTGGCGTAAAAACCCGGAAACTTGCTTTTTTGTCGAAAATCCGCTATAATGGGCATATTCGCAAGGTTTTTGGAACTAAATGAGGTACAACATGAAACGATTATTTTCTCTGATTCTCTGCCTGTGTCTGCTGGTCAGCGTCATACCCATGGTCAGCGCCACAGGGAATTTCACCGGGGTCAAGACATGGTTTGAGCCCAGTCTGCGGGAAATGGAGCAGTTGGAGCTTCTTCCCGAAGCCTTCTCCGGTATGGATCTGTCCGTGGACATCACCCGAGGGGAAATGTGCCGACTGGCCGTCCATGCTCTGGAAAAGATCACCGGCTACGCCATTGAGCCGGAAGCGTCCAATTACTTCACCGACGCCAGTGCTGACTACATTGTCAAAGCCTATGAGCTGGGCATCGTCAGCGGGTATCCCGACGGCACATTCAAGCCCAACAACAAGCTGACCCGGCAGGAGTTTTTCCAGATCGTGGAAAACTTCTGCAATGCCGCCGCCTTCCTGCCCACGGCAGACGGCTCTTACCTGACCCAGTTTACTGACGCCAACACAGTGGCGGACTGGGCGAAGGAAGCCGCCCAGATCTGCGTAAAATACGGCTATGTCAACGGCCGTGGCAGTGGAGACACCGTTTCCCTCGCCCCCAAGGGCTACGCCACCCGTCAGGAGGCCATGGCCATGTTCCTGCGGGCCTACAAGGGTCTGAACGAATACTATTACTACATCAAAAACGCCGACGTAGTGGTGGATGAAAACACTGCCGGCGGTGGCATGACCGGTCAGAACACCGTGGTGGAAAATGTCAACGTCGTGGGCGTGGACAAGCACATGATGGTCACTGCTTCCAGTCTGAATATCCGTTCCGGCTGGTCCACCAACGCCAGAGTTCTGGGCGCGGTGAGCTACGGCGCTGACCTGACGGTCACCGGCCTATGTGAAAACGGCTGGGTGCAGGTCCTTTACAAAGGTCAGACCGCCTATGTCAGCGGTGAGCACGTATCCGATTACGCACAGGTGGACAACAACGCCAGCGAACAGGCGGTCGCCATTGCCAACTTTGCCATGCAGTATGTGGGCTACCCCTATGTCTACGGCGCGGAAAGCCCTGAGTACGGCTTTGACTGCTCCGGTCTGGTGTACTACTCCTTCGGTCAGTTCGGTCACAAGCTCATGCGTACAGCCGACGACCAGATGGACAACAACGGCACTGCCGTCTCCCGGGATGCCCTGCAGGTCGGCGATCTGGTGTTCTTCGGCAACGGCTCTTACGCAAACCACGTTGGCATCTACATCGGTAACAACAACTTCGTCCATGCCGCCAACCCCTCCTCCGGCGTCCGTGTCTCCTCCATGAACGAGACCTATTATGCCAACCGCTATTTGGGCGCAAGACGAATTGTCATGAACTAAAAAAGAGAACACTCTACGGAGTGTTCTCTTTTTTTAGTTCTTCCGCTTCCCATGTGCCGTACAGGGGAAGCTCCCAAAAACCGTCCCGGACGGTGAAAAAGCAGATCAGTGGCTCGCAGGGGCAGGGCTTTTCCCGGTCATAGGGAAAGAGCAAGGTATCTCCCCGGCGCAGAGCCTCCACCGGACAGCCCGCCACTTTGCCCCGCCAGAGCTCCTCCCGCTCCAGAGTGAAATAACCTCCCTGAGGCGGTAATTGAGGAAAGGACGCTTTGGACACTCGGCGGTGGCAGGTGAGGTTCTCCCCCTCCCGCTCCAGAACGCCCAGCCGTTTATCTCCGCACCAGAGCCGTTCTATCCGGTCGGACAGCACCTGACACCGGCAGTCCACCTGCCAGTAAAGCCCCTGCTCCGTCAGGGTGCAGACCCCCACGGCACGTCCATGGGACAAAACGGGAAATTCCATAACAAACCCCTCCCACATAGTTTTATGTGGGAGGGGTTTTCCATATTACGGAGTTTGCAGGCCGAAGCTGACAGCGATGGCAGAATCGATCTGATTCATGAGCCGGTCATCCACATGACCCATATGTTCCCGCAGACGGCGCTTGTCGATGGTGCGAATCTGTTCCAGCAGGACCACAGAGTCCTTGGTCAGTCCCACCTCCCGCCCCGTCAGGGCGATATGGGTCGGCAGTTTGGCTTTCCCGGTCTGACTGGTGATGGCCGCCGCGATGACCGTTGGTGAGTGGCGGTTGCCCGTATCGTTCTGGACGATCAGGACCGGTCGAGTCCCGCCCTGCTCGCTGCCAACCACAGGGCTGAGATCGGCGTAAAAAATATCGCCTCGTTTTACGTTGGTGTCCATTCGGTTCACACTCCGTGAAAAAAAGTGGCTGCACCGAACCGCCACAGCAG
>JAZSAW010000100.1:0-2618 GCA_045602105.1 Candidatus Avilachnospira sp. | reverse complement strand
CGCCTCAATGGCGGCGGTCAGGACGTTCTCCGTGCCGATGACATTGGTGCGCACGGCCTCCATGGGGAAGAACTCGCAGGAGGGCACTTGCTTCAGGGCGGCGGCATGGAACACATAGTCCACCCCCACCATGGCGGGACGGATGGAATCGATGTTCCGCACATCACCGATGTAGAAGCGAATTTTCTCCGCGTATTCGGGGAAATTGGCCTGATACTCGTGACGCATATCGTCTTGCTTTTTCTCATCCCGGGAGAAAATGCGGATCTCCCCGATGTCGGAGGTCAGAAAGCGATTCAGCACCGCATTGCCAAAACTGCCGGTACCGCCGGTAA
Organism: Candidatus Avilachnospira sp.; assembly: GCA_045602105.1. Taxonomy (GTDB): domain Bacteria; phylum Bacillota; class Clostridia; order Oscillospirales; family Oscillospiraceae; genus Avoscillospira. The sequence goes on along the minus strand of JAZSAW010000100.1, from coordinate 2,283 downwards.
TAAGCAGGGTCTTATTTTGGAAAAGTGACATGACAAATTCTCCTGTATTATGATTTTTTATCAGGGGGAAATACGGTTATCAGTCAAAACAGCTTCTGACCAGTGCGATGACCCGATCCTGTTCCTCGGGGGTCATTTTGATGTCACTGGGCAGACAAAGTCCGCGATGGAAAATATCCGCGCCTACATCAATGGCTTCCCCGGCGATATAGGCATTGGTCATGGCGCGACCGTTGCCCTTGGCGGTGACAAAGGGGTGCATCCGGTAGATGGGCTGCATATGCATGGGCTTCCAGATGGGACGGCCTTCGGCATTGTGCCGTGCCAGTACGTCCAGAATCTCCGTGGGGCAGGTCTTGCCCGGCTGGGTGTTGTAGCAGGCGTCGCTGTCACTGCGTACCTGCTTGCACATGGCAGCTTCGTCAATGAGCAGGCAGGAGAGCCAGAAATTGGGCTCCATCATATCTGCCGGGTAGGGATTCATGGATACAGGCAGGTCGGCAAAGGCTTCCTTGTACCGCTGATAAATGGCCTTTTTCCGGGCGATGTGCTCCTCCAGATAGGGGAACTGCCCCCGGACGACACCGGCGATGACGTTGCTCATGCGGTAGTTGTAGCCCACTTCCTCATGCTGATACCAGGGGGCGTTCTCCCGGCTTTGAGTGGACCACTTCCGGGCCTTGTTGGCGGCCTCCGGATCGTCGGTCAGGAGCATACCGCCGGAGGAGCCGGTGATGATCTTGTTGCCGTTAAAGGAGATGGCGTTGTATGTACCGAAGGTGCCACAGGGACGACCCTTGTAGGTAGCGCCCAGAGATTCCGCCGCATCCTCAATGACCATAGCACCGTGGGCTTTGGCGATGGCGCAGATCTCATCCATTTTTGCCGGTGTGCCGTAAAGGTCAGCCACCAGCACGACCTTGGTGTCCGGATACAGGCAGAAGGCCTGCTCCAGAGCCACCGGGTCCATGTTCCATGTGTCATATTCCGTGTCGATAAACACAGGCACGGCGTTTTCGTATAACACGGGGTTGACCGTGGCGGCAAAGGTCATATCTGTGCAAAACACCCGGTCGCCGGGCTTGACCCCTGCCAGCTTTACCGCCAGATGGAGGGCGGAAGTTCCGCAGGAGAGGGCGACGGCATAGGCACTGCCTGTTTTTTCACAGGCCAGCCGTTCCACTTCGTTGATATTCTGTCCCACAGTGGACATCCAGTTGGTTTCGTAGGCTTCCGTGACATAGCGCAGTTCTTCCCCGTGCATGGTGGGGGTCGCCAGCCAGAGCTTGGATTCAAAACATTCCATAACAGCACCCTCGGTTCTGTGTTTGTTCATCAAAATATTGTAGCATAGTTGGGCGAAATCGTCAACGGCAGGCGGGGATATTGTAGCTTTTTTGTGAGAAATAAATGAGAAAACGGAGGTTTCCTGTCATTGCACAGGCGTGGGTCTTGTGGTACAATAGGCGAAACAGGAAAAGGGAGAGTATTATGACCTACGAGATCATCCTCATGGACATCGACAATACCTTGCTGGACTTCAATGCCGGGACGGCGGAAGCCCTTACCGGGCTTCTGGGCGACTTTGACCGGGAGCTGGCGGAGGGTGATCTGGAGCGGTTTTTGTCCATCAACGATGAACTCTGGGGGCAGTATGAGCGGGGAGAAATTGAAAAATCCGTGATCTTCCCTACCCGTTTTCAGCGGTTTCTTGGACAAATGGGCATAGAAACCGACTATCTGGCCGCCAATGAGCGGTATGCCCAGGGTCTGCGTCAAAGCGCCGTGTTTCTGCCCCATGCCCGGGAGCTGATGGACGCTCTGCGGGGAAAATACCGCATCTTTGCCGTGACCAACGGCGTCACCACCACCCAGCGCCCCAGACTGGAAAAGGCGGGACTTCTGGACTTTTTTGAGCAGGTGTTCGTTTCCGAGCAAATGGGGTGCAAAAAGCCGGAAAAGGCGTTTTTTGACAAGGTATTTCAGGCCATCGGCCCGGTGGATAAGCGCAAGTGCATCATTCTGGGGGACAGCCTCAGCTCCGATATGCAGGGCGGGCGCAACGCCGGGATCGCCACCTGTTATCTGGGCAAGCCTATGGACGACCCCCGGTGCGACTACGTCATCGGAGACCTGCTGGAGTTTCTGGAGATATTGCAAAAATAAGGAACGGCCAATGGCCGTTCCTTTTGTTTATCGTTTATTGTACTGTTCCAGACCCAGCTTCAGCAGTTCCATGGCACGCTTCAGGCGATCCTTTTGCAGGACGTAGGCGATGCGAAT
>JAZSAW010000099.1:0-2178 GCA_045602105.1 Candidatus Avilachnospira sp. | reverse complement strand
TCTTCCTAAGACCGCTTGGCCTCCGACTTGGCTGGACCAGATACTTTTCGGGAATGTTCAGGTCGCCGTCATACTGGAGCATACCGGCAAACCGGACACCGGTGTAGTCGCCCCGGTCAAACTTGTCGAAATCCTTGCGGTCAAAGGCCAGAGAGATCTCCTGTGCCCGGTCACCGCGGAAGTTGAACAGAACAACGCTGTCACCGTTTTGGATCTTGGCAACAGGGGTCACGCCGTCACCGATGACAAAGGCGGGCAGATCCTGATCGATACAGCCCAGCTCAGCCCGGTAGGTCTCAATGGCGGTCTTGGCGTCGGGGAACTGACGGCCAATGGCCTGCACATGGGTGCGCCAGCCGGTCTCCACCATAGCCCAGTTGGCCTCATAGCGATCCATGGTCACCTGCATACGGCCACCGCCGGAGGCGATTTTGTATGTATGCTCGGCATCGGACAGCTCAGCCAGCACGGTCTCCAACTGCTCCACATACTCCAGAGCGGAGGTGGCGGGCACATCACGGCCATCCAGCAGGATATGGCAGTAGGCCTTTTTCACGCCGTCGGCCTTGGCCTGACGGAGCAGAGCCAGCAGATGGGAGATATTGGAGTGAACGTTGCCGTCGGAGAGAAGACCGATGAAATGCATGGCCTTGTCGGTGGCGTTTTTGGTCAGCTCCACCCATGTGGGGGAGGAGAACAAAGTGCCGTTTTCGATGCTTTCGCCTACCAGCTTTGCACCCTGAGAGTAGACCTGACCACAGCCCAGAGCGTTGTGACCAACCTCGGAGTTACCCATGTCCTCATCACTGGGCAGACCGACGGCAGTGCCATGGGCTTTCAGCCAAGTGTAGGGGCAGGTGGCAAAGAGCTTATCCAGGTTGGGGGTGTTGGCGACCTTCACGGCATCGCCTGCACCGCCGTCGCCACGGCCAACGCCGTCCAAAATGACCAGTACGATAGGTTTCTTCATTTGCAGTTATCCTCCATATACTTGGTGACCCATGCGATCAGCGTGGGACACAGCTGTTTTTGATGCTTGGCTAAAATTTCCCGGCACAAAAGCGTGCCGAACTCAGACTGAAAGGCTTTGAGAAATGCCGTAGAGCAGGTATTCTGCCGGTTGTGCGCATCGCCACTGTGCAGACCCAGAGTCATCAGACCGCCGGTGACCGCACCGCAGACCTCTCCGCAGCGCATACCGCCACCGAAGTAAGCTCCCAGACGGGAGGCCTTTTCCCGGTCAAGCCCAAACTCCTCACAACAGCTCATAAGAACAGCCTGACAGCAGTTACAGCCCTGCTGATGAAGCTGAACGGCTTGCTCTGCTTTGTCCATAGAAAATCGTCCTTTCCTGTACTTTCGACTTACTATTCTACTATATTTTTATGCAATAGACAACGGCTTTTTTCTCGTTATCCCATGCAAGTCCCGCAGGGCTCGTAGCCCAGTGCCAGAGCAAGGTCGTAATCGGAAAATTCCACCTGATTTTTCTGGCTGGGCAGACCGGAGCAGGAGGGCAAATGGAGCTTCATGGAATTTCGGTTGCCGATAAACCGTTCCTGTTTTTCGGTTTTGGCGGGAGTGCTGACCGCAGTTTGTTTCTGGGTAGTGAAGCTGACGGACTGTCCGTCACTGTGGCAGAGGATATGTCCCTGCAGATCCGTGCGGTACACGGTCACATCGGCGTCACTGAGCCGGGAGAGGATCTCCTCATGGGGATGCCCGTAGGAATTGCCTGTCCCTGCGGAAATGACCCCATATTCCGGGGCGACTCCTCTGAGCCACCGATAGCTTGAGGAGGTGGAACTGCCGTGATGACCCAGCTTCAGTACAGTGGCCGAGGGGTCAAGACCTGCTTCCAGCACATCCTGCTCCGCTACAGTCTCCGCGTCACCGGGGAACAGGAAGGAGGTGCTTCCGTAGTCCACCCGCAGAATAATGGAGGTGTTGTTGGGCTCGTCATAGTCATCCACCGGACCAAGGACGGTGATCGTCCCATCCCCCAGAGGATAGGTATCCCCCGGCTCAGGACAGACGGGAGTCAGCTCCTGTTGGTCGGCATAGTGGAGAAAATCCCGGAAGCATTTGCTGTCGTAGTCCTCCACAGGACACCAGAGGGTATCGGTCTCAAAAACTGCCAGAACAGCCGGCAGACCGCCCACATGATCCTCGTGGGCG
>JAZSAW010000098.1:0-3125 GCA_045602105.1 Candidatus Avilachnospira sp. | reverse complement strand
GCCGTCAGCGCCGAGACGACAGCCGCCTTCGGCAAGGCCGTTCTGGAGGACATCAACCCCCGCGACAGCTGGCGCGCCTCCAAGGCCTTCCGCCAGCACATCGCCCAGGAGCTGGCGAAGCGCTGCCTGACCCGCTCCATTGAATTGGCAGGAGGTGCAGTCTGATGGCACAGTTTAAACAGATCACCCTCACCGTCAACGGCAAGGAAGTCACCACCATGGTGGATGTCCGCGCCAGCCTGACCGACCTGCTCCGGAATGACTTCCGCCTGACCTCCGTGAAAAAGGGCTGCGAGGTGGGAGAATGCGGCGCCTGCAATGTCATCATCGATGGCCGGTGCTATAACTCCTGCCTGTATCTGGCGGCATGGGCAGACGGCAAGGAAATTCGTACCTTAGAGGGGCTTCTGGGTCCCAACGGTGAGCTGTCGGATATTCAGCAGGCGTTCGTAGATGAGGCCGCCATCCAGTGTGGGTTCTGCACCCCGGGCTTTATCATGACTGCCGTGGAGATTTTGGAAAGTGGAAGAGACTACACCGACCAGGAGCTTCGCAAGGCCCTGTCCGGTCATCTGTGCCGGTGCACCGGGTATGAGAACATCATCCGGGCGGTACGCAAGACGCTGGATAAGCGTCTGGGAAAATATCAATAAACCGTAAACTTTCCCCAAGGGGGCTGTTATCAGCCCCCTTTTTGTGTTAAAATGAGAAAAAATCCGAAAAGGAGAAAGTCGTTGCCCAAGGTCTATACTGTGCAATTAAAAGAAAAACTGAAAGAGGCATTGCAGGCCGTCCTGCCCATTATGGGGCTGGTGCTGGCACTGTGCTTTTTTGTCGCGCCCATTTCTCCCAGTATCCTGCTGTGCTTTCTGCTGGGTGGAGGACTGCTCATTGTGGGCATCATGTTCTTTACCCTTGGCGCGGAGCTGTCCATGACCCCCATGGGGGAGCGGGCGGGCAGTGCCATGACCCGAAGCAGGAAGCTGTGGCTGATCTTGCTTCTGGCCTTTTTGCTGGGTGTGCTCATTACCGTGTCCGAGCCGGACTTGCAGGTATTGGCCAATCAGGTGCCTGCTGTGCCCAACGGGGTGCTTGTCCTGTGCGTGGCAGGAGGCGTGGGTGTATTTCTCGCCCTTGCTCTGCTGAGAATGTTGCTGGGCATCCCCCTGAACCGCCTGCTGGTGGGATTTTATCTTCTGGTGTTCGTTCTGGCGATTTTTGTGCCGGGGGGATTTCTGGCCATCGCCTTTGATTCCGGCGGTGTGACCACAGGACCCATGACCGTGCCCTTTATTATGGCTCTTGGTATGGGCGTCAACGCCATCCGCAGTGACCGCCACGCCAATGACGACAGCTTCGGTCTGGTTGCCCTTTGCTCCATCGGCCCTATTCTGGCGGTGATGATTCTCAGTCTGGTCTATGCCCCTCAGGGCAGTACCCTTTCCGCTACGGAGCTTCCGGAGATCTCGTCCTCTGTGGAGCTGTGGAAGCTGTTTGGGCGGGAACTGCCCACCTATTTTAAGGAAATTGCCGGGGCACTGTTGCCCATTGTTCTGGTGTTCGGACTGTTTCAGGTGACTGTCCTGAAAATGAGCGGTCGGGCATTGGGCAAGCTGGCAGTGGGTCTGATTTACACCTATCTGGGTCTGACCCTGTTCCTGACCGGCGCAAATGTGGGCTTTATGCCTGCCGGCAGTTATCTGGGGCAGGTGCTGGCGGGCTCGTCCCGGCCGTGGAGCATCGTGCCGCTGGGTATGGTCATGGGCTTTTTCATCGTCCGGGCAGAGCCGGCGGTGTATGTGCTCAACAAGCAGGTGGAGGAGATGACCGATGGGGCGATTCCCGCCTCCACCATGGGTATGGCGCTGTCCATCGGTGTGGCTGTGTCTGTGGGACTGGCCATGGTGCGGGTACTGACGGGCATCTCCATTTTGTGGTTTCTTGTGCCCGGCTATGCTGTGGCTCTGGGTATTTCGTTCTTTGTGCCGAAGATCTACACCGCCATCGCCTTTGACTCCGGCGGTGTGGCCTCCGGCCCTATGACCGCCACCTTCCTGCTCCCGCTGGCTCAGGGTGCTTGCACCGCCGTGGGGGGAGATCTCATGACCGACGCTTTCGGCGTGGTGGCTATGGTCGCCATGACCCCCCTCATCACTGTGCAGGTGCTGGGTTTGGTGTCGGTCTGGAAGCAGAGAAGCCAACGCCGGGTGCAGGCACTGGAGAGCGATTTCTCTCTGGCTATGCTGCCTGATGACGCCATTATCGAACTGTAAAGGAGAACGCCATGAATCAATTATCTGTCATGCTCTCCATCGTCAACCGCCGGCAGACCAAGCGGTTTCAGAGTCTCTACGATGAGGCCGGGGCATCTCTTGCCCTGTCCATGCTGGGCAGGGGAACTGCCGTTTCTGATGTGCTGGATTATTTCGGGCTGGCCGCTTCGGAAAAGGCACTGCTGTGCCATGTGGTCACCCAAAAGACCTGGCAGACGGTAAAAAAACGGCTTCAGTCGGAGCTGTATATCGATGTGCCGGGAACAGGCATCGCCTTTACTGTGCCCGTCAGCTCCGTAGGCGGAGGAAAACAACTGCAGTTTCTGCTCAACGGGCAGGAATTTGAAAAGGGGGAAGAACAGACCTTGAAAAATACCCGATATGAACTTCTGGTGGTCATCGCCAATCAGGGCTACACAGAGCCCATCATGGAGGCTGCCCGAGCCGGTGGCGCGGGAGGCGGTACGGTGCTTCACGCCAAGGGTACCGGCATGGAGCACGCGGAGCAGTTTCTGGGCTTCTCTCTGGCTTCGGAAAAAGAGGCTGTACTCATGGTAGTGGCTTCCGAGAAGAAAAACGCCGTTATGCAGGCAGTCATGGAACAGGTTGGTCTGAAAGCCAAAGCCAAGGCCATCGCCTTCTCCCTGCCGGTGACCGATGTGGCGGGTATGCGTCTGCTGGAAGACCCGGCGGAGCTGGAATGAACGGACTGTTTGCCCTGAATATCGCCCCTTTTTTGGAGGGGAAATGGAAAAATTTGCTTCCCGGTCTGCCGGAGGAAAGACGGCTTCGGGCACTGAATTGCCGGGATGACCGCACCGGCGCACAGCTTGCCTGCGCGGGCTGGCTTCT
>JAZSAW010000097.1:0-6744 GCA_045602105.1 Candidatus Avilachnospira sp. | reverse complement strand
GACCGTGACCCTGACCATCTACCGCGCCGGCGGGTATTATAAAGTGGATGTGACCTTGATGGATCAAATCCGCCCGGACATTTATTGACCCTCTGGGAGAGGGCGAAAAATGCACAATGCAAAATGGATAATGCACAATTGCGGTGTCCCTGCGGGACAATTGAATCAGCGGGCGACCAATGGTCGCCCCTACTGTTTCTATGGATAAATTTTGTAGGGGCGATTATCAATCACCCGCCGGGATGCACTGTGAAATATGCAAACTGTTGGTGTCATGGGCACAGACGATTCTGTACTGCACTGCTGGCAGATACTGAGATAGGACTTCTCCGGGACTTCGGAGAAGGGGATTGTCAAGGGGAGGGCGTCTTTGTGCAAAGCCCTCCCCTTGACTGCATCTTTTGCATCCTTTTCTGTGCAATCAGAAAAGGATGAGAAACAGAGGTCAAAAAACTGGTTTTGATGATTGGTGGGTTCTTTGCCGACAACATTCCCATAAATCCCCAAAAATAACTTTACAATCCTTACAGGGTTTGCTATACTATCTTCGGTTAAAAAATCTTTCCCCGCGGTATGATAGTCGGCAGGATTGATAGAAAGAGGATGTCTTGCAGACGGTAAAGTCGGGCAAGCTTTTTTTATGCCTGTACCGAGGGAAAGAAAAAACAAAAGAATGAGAGGGCTGTATCAATGAGCAAAAACACGCAGGTCGTCGGCTATCTGCCTGACGAGCGACCCAGCGCATGGAAGCTGTTCCTGTACGCGCTGCAACAGGTCATCGTTATGTTCCCCGCCACCGTCACTGTGGCACTGATCACCGGTTTCCAGGTCTCTACTACCATCTTTGCCAGTGGTCTGGCTACCCTTTGCTTCATCCTCATCACCGGCCGTAAGATTCCCATGTACTACGGCTCCAGCTTTGCCTATCTGACGGCCATTGCCAGTATGTGCGCTGCACAGGGCTTTGAAAAAGTAGACGGCATCCTGCCTACCGAGGCCATCCAGTATGCCCAGTTCGGCATTATCCTGTCCGGTCTGGTTTCTATCGCTGCCGGTATTCTGGTTCGGTTCTGTGGTCGCAACGCTGTGGAGAAGATCCTGCCTGCATCCATCACCGGTCCTGTTGCCATGATCATTGGTCTGACTCTGGCCGGCAATGCACTGGGCGATGCCATTCCCGCCACCAGCGATGCCATGAGCAATTGGTGGGTCGCGGTCTCCATGGTCACCCTGCTCTCCACGGTCATCTATTCCCGCTACCTGAAGGGTCTGCTGGGTCAGCTGCCTCTGCTGTTGGGCGCGGCTACCGGCTGTGCTGCTGCCGGACTGATTTTGCTGTTTGCTGATGTGAATCTGTTCCGCAGCGTTCCTGCTGCTGCCCTGGATGCTTCTCTGTGGAAGTTGGGTGACGGCTCTATCTTCGCTGTTCCTGCATTCTCGTTCCCCAAGGCCAACTGGGCGTCTGTCGTGGCGATCATGCCCATTGCCATCGCCACCATCCCCGAGTCCACTGCCCATATGTATCAGCTGGACATCTATGTCAACGACATTGCCAAGAAGAAGGGCTCTGATAAGACCTTCAAGCTGATCGATCTGCTGGATCGCAACCTGATCGGCGACGGCATCTGCGATATGATCTCCGGCTTTGTAGGCGGTCCTGCCGGTACCAACTACGGTGAAAATATCTCCACCATGGCAATTACCCGTGTGTTCTCTGTGCCTGTTATGGCTGCCGCTGCTGTGATCGCTATGGTCATCAGCTTCTTCACCCCCCTGATTCAGGGCATCTACGGTATTCCTCTGGCTGTCATCGGCGGTCTGGAGATCTATCTGTTCGGCGCTATCGCCGCGCAGGGTATCGCCATTCTGATCGATAAGAATGTGGATATGTTCTCTTCCAAGAATATTGCTGTGATCGCATCCATCACGGTCATCGGTCTCGGCGGCAACTACGCCTTTGGCGGCAATATTCCTTTCTTCGGTTTGAATGTGCCCTGCATCGCAGGCGCTGCCATCTTCGGCATCATCCTGAACCTGATCCTCAGCATCGGTGAAAAGAAGAACTCTGCAGAATAAGAAATAAAGTGATCCGCCGGCGACTCAGTCGCCGGCGGGTTTGTTATGTTCAAAATTATTCCGCCATCTGAGAGAAGCGGTCAAGACCTTCCCGGCTGCCGGAAACAAAGAGAATGTCTCCCTTGCGGAAGCAGTAATCCGGCTGAACGGTCTCCAGAAGCACACCGCTGTTTTCCACAGCAATGATGTTGATGCCAAACTGTCCCCGGAGATTTGCTTCCAGCACAGACTTGTCTATAAGGACATCGGGCACGAGGGATTTGGAGATATTGAGCTTCTCACTCAGCTGGATAAAGTCCAGCATCCGGGATGCCTCCAGCCGGTTGGCCAGACGGATGGCCATGTCCCGCTCAGGATAGACCACCTCCGCTCCCAGCTTCTCCAAAATCTCGCCGTGCTCCGCACTGGAGGCTTTGGCGATGACCTTGCCGATGCCCAGACTGACCAGATTGAGGGTGGTAAGAATGGAGGTGTCCATTTGCTCGCCAATGCAGACGACTGCTACATCGCAGTTCTGGATGCCGGTGTCCGCCAGGGTCTTTTTATCCAGACTGCTGACCACAAAGGCATTTTCCGTATAAGCCCGAAGCTCCCGGACTTTTTCTTCATTTCGATCCAGAATCATGAGCTCCGCACCGGAGGCGGCCAGCTCAAGGGCAAGTCCGCGACCAAAGCGGCCGAGACCGATGATGCCGTAAGTATGATGATCGGGTTTTCTTCTACGAAACATAGTATTTCCTCCTGCTATTAACCAATGGACAGATTTCCCTCCGGATAACGGACACGCTCACCCTGAGAAAAGTACCAGACAGAGGCGATGGTCAGCGGTCCCAGTCGGCCGATATACATGATGAGGATGGACAGAAGCTTACTGCCATCACAGAGGGTAGTGGTGATACCTGTGGACAGGCCTACAGTGCCGAAAGCACTGGTGATCTCAAACAGCGCATCCATCAGGGGAAGATCCGGCTCAAGGACGACCAGAAGATACGTGCCGGTGAGCACGATGCCCAGAGCGATCAGCACGATGATCGCCGCTTTGCGGAAGGCGGATCTGGGGACGGCGTAATGGAAGGCTTTTTCGGACTGGTTGGTGGCGGCGGACTTAATGCCCTGAAGCAGGGCGAAGAAGGTGCTGGTCTTGATACCACCGCCTGTAGAGCCGGGGGAAGCGCCGATGAACATAAGCACGATCATGACCAGCAGACCGGCATTGGAGAACTTTCCCAGAGGGTAGGTAGAAAAGCCGGCGGTCCGGGCAGACACGGAGTTAAACAGCGCACCCAGCCAGGTGATGTCCTCCGTGAGCTTGAGAAGCACAGTACCCAGTAAGATCAAAACCGTGCTGAAAGACAGCACCACCTTGGTGTGCATGGAGAATTTTTTCCAGCGGAACCGGGTGGAAATGACCTCCCGAATGACCAGAAAGCCGATACCACCCATGAAGATCAGCCCACAGGTCACCAGATTGAGCAGGACATCATCCTGATAGGGAATCAGGCTTTGCATACCGCCCAGAATATCGAAGCCGGAGTTGTTGAAGGTGGCAATGGAGTGAAACAGGCTGATTCCCATTGCCCGCAGAGGGGGATAGTCCCGGATAAAGACCCAAAAGCTCAGAAATGCACCGGTGAGCTCAAAAGCCAGAGTGGTGAGGAACACGCTTTTGACAAAACGGACGATGCCGTTTCCAGTGTCCAGATTCATGGTTTCCCGGATCACGTAACGGCCTTTGAGATTGACCTGTCCGCCCAGCGCCAGAATAACGCCTGCGCCAATGGAAGTAACACCCAGACCACCGATCTGGATGAGCATGGCCAGAAAGAACTGACCCAGAGGGGTGTAGGTGTCTCCCGGGTCAAGGGCAATGAGTCCGGTGACGCAGACGGCACTGGTCGAGGTGTAGAGGGTATCGATATACCGCACGGTCACGCCATCTTGTATACTGCAGGGCAGGGACAACAGTACCGAGCCCAAAAGAATGGTCAGGGCGAAGCCGATGGCCATGATTCGCCCGGGAGATAAGGTTTTCAGCAGTTTTTTCATAGCAAACTCCCTGTTTTGGGTAGGTTTACCACATTATACCATAGTGGAAAATGAAATGGAATAGGATTTCTCGGACTTTTATCGGGAAACTGCCCCTATCCAAAGGGCGGATTTTGCGGTATAATAAGAGAAACTTCGGAAAGGAGCGGGCTGATGAAAACACGTCTTTTGGAAACGGGAAAGACCCTGCTGATCGTCTTGCTGGTGATCAGCCTGGTATTTCTGACTGCCGCGGCCATGCCTGCCGAGACCATCCGCACAACACCGTGGCTGTCTGCCATACTGCAGCCCTTTGCCACTGTGCTGGGTCTGCCGGAGGCGGAGCTGGTCTATGTGGAGCAGATACAGCCCATCTCCGATGCCGCACAGCCTCTGATCATCTCTCTGCGGAACTCCTCCGGCCGTTATACGGCCCAGTGGGATTTTGATGATCTGGATGGCACATATGAGAAGCTGGGTGGATTTCTGGGCGAAGCTCTGGAAACGGCGGGCACATTTGCCAAGGCCAATCTGATTCAGGTCAGGCGGGCTTTGTCCCAGTCCAGTGTGTCCTTTGACTATGATTTTGACCTGCCCGCAGAGCTTCTGGCGTCATGGCTGGATGCCGGCGCGCCGGAACAGGAGCTGACTGCCAGTCAGTTTATTCTGGCTGCCGAGGGAGAGACCGTCAGCCTTTATCTGGTGAGCGGGGAAAGCTACCGTGCCAATACCCAAATAGACCCCAAGAGCTTTTTGACCGCTCTGGAGCAGTTCAAGGCCGATGGCTCTCAGTTTGCCTTTGAAACAGACAGCCAGCTTGCGCCCCTTTCTCTGCGCCCGGTGGAAGTGCCCTATATTGAGGGGGCTTATGCCACCAGTCCCTGCGATAAACGCTATGTGGAGGTGCTGGCTACGGCTCTGGGCTTTAATGCCTATGATGAAAACCGCTATACAAATAGCGCCGGTGTGACCTATTTCAGTGAGCCCAACTGCAATCTGCAGGTAGGCGCCGATGGCAGGATACTGCTGAATTCCACTGCGCAGGAACGTTTCCGGGCTTCTGCCTCCACGTTGCAGGCTAAGGTGGAGTATGCCAGAACACTGGTTGACCTGACCGTAGGAAGCAGTCTGGGAGATGCCCGCATTTACCTCTCCGGCGTGACCAATGAAGAAGAGACTACCGTCTGTACCTTTGATTACGTCCTGTCTGGAGTGCCTGTATCCAGCGGGGCAGAGCCTGCGGTCAGCGTGACCTTCTCCGGTCAGAGCGTGACCCAGCTCCGTCTGCTGGCTACCACTTTTACCCTCAATGGAACCCGGCTGTCTGTCCTGCCTCCGGTGCAGGCTGAGGCTGTTTTGCCCAAGGGGAGCAGACTGGCACTGGAATATGATTTTACGGATTCGGGAGATTTGACCGCCGGCTGGAAGCTTTCCGCCGCGGATGGAGAAACGGGGAGGTGATGGTTTGCCGGTATCCAAGCTGAAAAATCTGTCGATTTTCATTTTGCTGATGGCCAATCTGGCGCTGATTTTGCTGGTCGCGCCCAACCGCGTTCAGTCCCGACAGGAGGAAGAAGCCCTGTGGGAATCCCTGGAACGGCTTTATACTGAGGCAGAGATCACCCTTTCACCGGAAGCCCGGGCAGATACCCTGTCCCTGTATCAGCTGGAGCTGAAAGAGGGCGGGGATGCGGATCTGCAGGCAGCCGGCGTGCTTCTGGGAGATAAGCTTCTGAAGCAGGAGGATTCCACCCGCTATCTCAGTAGCTACCGTTCCGATCGGGGAACTTGCCAGATCAGCCAAAACGGAGAGTTTCAGGCGCAACTGACCGATCAGCCGGAGCGGGGAGACCTGAAAAAATCCGCCCAAAGGACGTTGCGGAGCATGGGCTTTTCGTGGGCGTCCATGGCCGAGCCGGAGCGGGTGCGTGCGGGCGTCTATGAGCTTCGCGCCGTCCAGTCTGTTCTGGGCGTTCCCGTGTTTTCCGATGGCCTGACCCTGACCTATTCCAACAATCGCCTTACGGCTCTGGAGGGGACGTTCCTCACGGGAACAAAGACCCTGACCCGGGTCAGTGACCGAGCTTGCCTGACTGCGGGAGATGCCCTTGTGGTATTTCTCTCTGCCCGTTATGAACTGGGCTGGGTGGGCAGTGAGGTTTTGTCCATGGAGCAGGGCTACGTTCTGACAGAGACCGCCGCGGCGGCAACTGTCCGCCTGACCCCGGTGTGGCTTCTGGGGACGGACACAGGAAGCTTCCTGGTCAATGGCATCAGTGGAGAGGTGCTTTTGGCGGAATAAGCAAAATCACAGGGGAAAACCGTCGATTTTTGCGAATTTTGTTTCCAAATTGCATCTATTTTGTTATCTTTCCCTTTACAGTCCCGATATTTTGTGGTATGATACCTCTGGTAAATAATAGTGATAGTATTTCTTGTCAAATTCGGTCATACTTCTAATAGAAGTGTTTCGGGAATCGAAGAAGAATGAGGGATTATTTTTGATACAGTATATCATCGAGGGCGGACAGCCGCTCCACGGAGAAGTGAATATCTCCGGTGCGAAGAATGCGGCTGTGGCGATCTTGCCGGCGACCCTGCTGGTCAACGGTAAATGCCATATAGAGAACGTACCCGATATTT
>JAZSAW010000096.1:0-4115 GCA_045602105.1 Candidatus Avilachnospira sp. | reverse complement strand
GGAAGACGTACTTCTTTTCTTCGGTAGCTTCCATGGACTGTTCGGTGATGATGGGCTTAATGATGATATCGTAAGCGGTCTTCATTATGCGAACACCTCCTCAATCTTAGCCAGAGCAGCCTGATCAACGACGAACTTCTTGGCGTTCAGGATGTCGTAGACGTTGATGAGGTTTGCAAAGGTGACCAGCACGCCGGGGATGTTCCGGGCGCTCTTGACCACGACCTGATCGTTCTCAGCGGTGACCACCAGAGCCTTGCAGTCGCAGCCGACAGCGCTCAGGAAGTTCTTGAAGGTCTTGGTCTTGACTTCGTCCATCTTGATGGCGTCGATGACCACCACATTGCCTTCCTGAGCCTTGGCGGACAGGGCGGACTTCATGGCCAGTCTCTTGACCTTCTTGTTCAGGGTGTAGCTGTAATCCCGGGGCTTGGGGGCAAAGACGATACCGCCGTGGGTCCACTGGGGAGCGCGGGTAGAGCCCTGACGGGCGCGGCCGGTGCCCTTCTGACGCCAGGGCTTGATGCCACCACCGGAGACCTCAGCGCGGGTCAGCGCGGACTGAGTGCCCTGCCGGCAGTTAGCCAGATGGTTCTTCACGACATCGTGAACAACAGACTCATTGGGTTCGATGCCGAAAACAGCTTCGGAGAGTTCGATCTCGCCGACCTGCTTGCCGGTCATATCATATACATTCGTTTTAGGCATGATTTACGCTCCTCTCCTTAGCGGGTTCTCGCGGAAGCCTTCTGCGGGTTGATACGAGCGGAAGCCTTCTGCGGGTTCAGGCTGATGCCAGCAGCAGCACCCTTGACCTTGAAGTTCTTGACGGTGTTCTTGATGTAGACCACACCGCCCTTGGGGCCGGGGATGGCGCCGCGGACGACGACCATGTTCAGCTCAGCGTCGACCTTGACCACATCCAGATTCTGGATGGTGACCTGCTCAACGCCCATCTGACCGGCGCCGATCTTGCCCTTGAAAATACGGGAAGGATCGGAGCAGGAGCCCATGGAACCGGCATGACGATGGACAGGGCCGCCGCCGTGGGTCATGGGAGTTCTGCGGGCATTCCAGCGCTTGATAACGCCCTGGTAGCCGTGGCCCTTGGAGATACCGGTCACATCGACCTTCTCGCCGGCCTCGAAGACGTCAGCCTTGATCTCGTCGCCGACGTTCATGTCAGCAGCGCCTTCCAGGCGGAACTCCTTCAGGAACTTCTTGGGGGCTACGCCAGCCTTCTTCAGGTGGCCCAGCTCGGGCTTGGTCAGCTTGGTTTCCTTGACATCCTGGTAACCCAGCTGGACGGCATCATAACCGTCGTTGTCCACAGTCTTCTTCTGAACCACGACACAGGGGCCGGCCTCAATAACAGTGACCGGGATGACCTTGCCGCTCTCATCGAAGATCTGGGTCATGCCCACTTTCTTGCCGATGATTGCTTTTTGCAGTTGCATTGTGTTTTCCTCCTATTTAAGGTTATTGGTTGCTGGACATAGCCATTGGGAGCCATTGGTCCGGCAACATGACCCGTCCGTCCTCTTACTGACGGACCGTGGCGGGCAGCTGTGATTCTATATAATATAGTAGAATTACAGCTTTATCTCAATCTCAACACCAGCGGGAAGGTCGAGGCTCATGAGAGCTTCCACGGTCTTCTGGTTGGGGTTGAGGATATCGATCAATCTCTTGTGGGTTCTGCGCTCGAACTGCTCACGGGAGTCCTTGTACTTGTGGACAGCGCGAAGGATGGTGACGACTTCCTTCTTGGTGGGCAGAGGGATAGGACCGGAAACGGAAGCGCCGTTGCGCTTTGCGGTTTCCACGATCTTTTCCGCACTCTGATCGATGAGCTGATGATCATAGGCCTTAAGGCGAATTCTGATCATTTCCTGATTTGCCATGTTTGTGTTTCCTCCTTGATTACGTACTCAGTCTGCTAGTCTGCTGGGTACGGTCGAGAACCTTTATCCGCTAAGCCGTGCGTATCATTCCGTGACACGGAAAAAGGCCGACATTTGTCGGCCGAACGCTCCCGTTTTGCGGCGATATACGCAGAAATCCGCCAGCAAAATCATGGTTCTCAGCCGCCCGATGACCGGACATACTCTGTGGAAGTTACCGTTTTTCAACGCAATCTCCCACTTCATCGCATTTGCGCAGAGTTTTCCCAAACTCGCGCTTTTATACTATACAAAAAATTCCCCTTGGTGTCAAGGGGAATTTCTCTTTTTTTCATAATTTTTTCAGGGCGTTTTCGGTGAAAACGCAGAATATTTTTTCTGCCCCTGTTTTCTCTTAATAAGCCACGCCCCAGATGATGCTGTGCTTGGCAGGTTTTCCGCAAATGGGACACACATCCGACAGCTTTTCCTGCTCCAGAGGCATACAACGGGAGGACATACCCGCCTGCTCCTTCATCTTCATCTCACATTCCAGCTCACCGCACCACATGGTCTTGATGAAGCCACCCTTTTCCTGCTGGATGGCCTTGGCCTCCTCCAGAGAGTGTGCTTCGTAGATGTTCTGGGTCAGGTTGTTCTTGGCCTTCTGATACATGACCTCATGAGCCAGCTCCAACTGCTGAGCCACAGCGGTTTCCAGTTCTGTCAGATTGATGACGGTCTTTTCCCCGTCTACCCGGCGCACCAGAACACACTGGCCGTTCTCCAGATCACGAGGACCGCACTCCACACGCAGAGGCACGCCCTTCATTTCATACTCGGCGCACTTCCAGCCCATGGAGTTATCGGAGTCATCCATCTTTACCCGGATACCGGCGGCTGCCAGACGGTCACGGATCTTACCCGCTCCCTCCAGAACGCCCTCCTTATGCTGGGCGATGGGCAGGACAATGACCTGAGTAGGCGCAACCTTGGGAGGCAGGACCAGACCGTTGTTGTCGCCGTGGGTCATGATAATACCGCCGATCATGCGGGTGGACACGCCCCAAGAGGTCTGATGGGGATGGTGCAGGGTATTGTCTTTACCGGTATAGGTGATGTCAAAGGCCTTGGCGAAGCCGTCGCCAAAGTAATGGGACGTACCGGACTGCAGAGCCTTCTTATCGTGCATCATGCACTCCACGGTATAGGTCTCCTCTGCCCCGTTGAACTTCTCCTTGTCGGTCTTGCGACCCTTGATGACCGGCATAGCCAGAGTGTTTTCCAAAAAGTCCGCATAGATGTTCAGCATCTGCATGGTCTCTGCCCGGGCTTCTTCCTCTCCGGCGTGCATGGTGTGACCTTCCTGCCACAGGAACTCCCGGTGACGCAGGAAAGGACGGGAGGTCTTTTCCCAGCGCAGGACACTGCACCACTGGTTATACAGCTTGGGCAGATCCCGGTGGGAATGGATCACATTCTTGAAATGCTCACAGAACAGGGTCTCGGAAGTGGGACGGATGCAGTACCGCTCCTCCAGCTTGTCACTACCACCGTAGGTGACCCAAGCGCACTCCGGAGCAAAGCCCTCCACGTGATCCTTCTCCTTCTGGAGCAGGCTTTCAGGAATCAGCATGGGCATCATGACATTTTCATGACCGCTGGCCTTGAACATTCCATCCAGAGTCTTCTGGATATTTTCCCAGATGGCGTAGCCATAGGGGCGGTAAATGAACATACCTTTAATGGAGGAATAGTCGATGAGCTCTGCCTTTTTGCATACATCCGTATACCACTGGGCAAAGTCCACCTCCATATCGGTGATCTGTTCTACTTTTTTCTCTTTTGCCATATCTCTCTTCCTTTCGGAACGATTTATTATATAGTATAAGCAATTAAAAATTATAGGGTACAATGGGTCTTTTGTCAAGAACTGCCCTACCTCTCGGCAGGGCAGTCTGTTTATCCCATTTTCTTTTTCAAGTCATTCAGGCGGTTGAGAGCCTCATAGAGGGTCTCGTCCTTCTTTGCAAAGTGAACACGGATAATATCATTGACATTCTCTTTGAAGAAAGACGTGCCGGGGACGCAGGCAACACCTACCTTCTCCACCATCTGCTCGCAGAACTCCACATCGGTCTGTCCGGGCTTCAGATACTGACCGATATTGGCCAGCACGAAATACGCACCCTGAGGATCGGTGTACTCCATACCCATGGCAGTCAGACCGTC
>JAZSAW010000095.1:0-13351 GCA_045602105.1 Candidatus Avilachnospira sp. | reverse complement strand
GAAAAACGAGCTATCTTGTGACCTCTTGAAGCAAGATGTAAAGGTCATGTGATAGCTCGTAAAATCATGTAGAAACTTGTAAAAAACGCAGTCTTGTGGTATCATAATTTCAGGTCAACAGTTGGGTCAACAAGCCCACTGGATTTGAAGAAAATCAACTTGCGGCAGTCGCAGTTTAACAGTGCTTGAATGGCGAAAAGCCATCTGCGGAGGGGAGCCGAACGGCACCCGGAGCAGATGGCATTCAAGAGGTCAGCGGTTCGATCCCGCTTATCTCCACCAAAGAAAAGAGTCACCGAAAGGTGGCTCTTTTCTTTGGTTAAGGGGAGCGAGAAACGCTGTGCGGTCGAAGGCACGCCGATAGACGTGACTCACGGAGTATCTCGCATATAGCAAACAGGACATCCTTTTGGATGTCCTGTTTGCCATATTGAAACGAAAAGACGGATTCTGGTTCAGCTTTTATATCGCAGGAAAATTGTGGCGGCTTCTGCCCGGGTGACTGTTTTGATGGGTTGCAGAAGTCCCTTTGTGCCCTTAAGGTACTCTTGTTGGGTCATCCATATCATTGCGGGCTGGGCATATTCGGCTGTTTGCGCTTCATCCTGAAAGCCCGAAAGATCATTTTGGACCTTGGGCGCGCCGGCATATCGCCACAGGACCACAGCCAGATCCTGTCTGGTCATAGGGGTATCCGGGGAAAAATGCTGGGGAGAAACGCCCTGAACCACGCCTTGTTTCACAGCCCAGGCTACAGCGTCTGCATACCAGCTATCGGCAGAGACATCGGAGAAGTCAGCCGGGTCTTTCACGGCGGGCTTGCCAGAAAGCTGGTACAGGACCTGCACCACCATGGCCCGTGTCATGGCCAGGTCGGGGGCAAAGGTTTTTTTGCCCAGTCCCCGGAGCAGACCCTGCGCTATGGCTTGCCGTACTCCGGTGTAGTACCAGACTCCGGGCTGCAGGTCATCAAAGGGCAGAAGCTCTCCCTCTACGGTGACGAGGCACTGGGCACTGAGACCCTTGAAGCCCGCTGCGGTGATGACAGCCTCACCCGATGAGAGCGCGATCACCTTTCCGTTTTCATCTACCTTTGCCACGGTCTCATCACTGCTTTTCCAGGAGATAAAGGCAGTTTCCGGTTGGTAGACCGCTTTCAAGGCGGAGGCTTCACCGGCTTGCAGGACCAGCTGAGGGGTGGACAGCTCTATTGCTGTAACCTCCGCTGTTTGCCAAGGGTTATTTTCGGCGGGATCTGTGGGATCCCAGCCATTATGTGCCTCAGGGGAGATGTAGTCTACAGTCTTAGCGGGCTTACCCAGAGGGCCGGGACTGTCGTAGTTTTCATAGATGGTCACAGGCGTTCCGGCAGGGCAGTTATCAAAGATCCACTTGGCATCTGCCGTTTGCAGGCGTACACAGCCCATGGAGGCCGGGTTTCCCAAATCGTTGTAGGCTTCCCGCACCATGGCATCATGGCGGTCATCCTGATAGCAAATGGAATGGAACAGATAATTGCCTTGAAATTGCGTGGCGTACTGCCCATATGTACCGTCCAGCATCAGCTGCCACTGCGTCCGGTATGCCGACAGGCGAAATGACCCCAGTGGTGTCACATAGCCGGGTCTTGCGGTGGAGCAGACCATGGCCCTGACAGGAACGGTGTATTGACCGCTGTCATCATGGGTATAGACGGTCACCGTGTTCCATGCTCGGTTGACCTGGATGGAGTAGGGAAGTAACGGTGCAGCAGAAACGGAAATGGTGGAAAAGAGAAGCAGTATAATCAGGAAAATCGAAAATAGACGCAGTTTTCTCATGGCATATCCTCCCAAAATTGCTTCCATTATAAGCGATTTCTGCATATTTCGCAATGGGATAAACGGAAACAGTTCCTTAAGCCAACACCCCCAATGGCAACGACCATTGGGGGTGTTAGTTTTCCTTTTTTATCATGATAAGTTCCTCGGCATCAGCCATTACGCAAGATTGGGCTTGTGGATTTTTGGGAATAAAAAAATCCTGCCGTTTGCAGGAGTTGGATCATGGTCAGCGTTCACTGATATGAACTTCTTCGTCTGCAAAGATCAAATCATCGATATCGGGCTTGTAGATCATCATGGTATTCACCACCTTTCTTTGAAGTATGCCCATGATACTACAAAGAAAGGTGGAATTCAAGAACAAATCGTGAATTTTTTGTAAAATCAGCCACGGGATTTTCCGGGTATCTTCCGGCGAAATCCAAACATTTGCCAGAAAAGATGGCTGAATTCTCCTTTCCATGCCCCTACCAGCAGAAGAAGCAGAGCGGCCAAAGTGAGGTACAGACCACCGCAGATCAGCACGCTGTACCACCTTGGCGCAACGGGCACAAAGCGCATGACAAACCATGTGGTGGCGCAGACGCTCCCCAGAATGGGGAGCAGAGTGTCCAGCAGGGGAACACTTCCGGCGATCCGTAACAGCCGGCGGATACTCAGGTAGAAATTCAGGGCGTGGGTCAGGATGAAGCTGAGATAGTATCCCCCGATGCCGTATCGGGGAAGAAGAACGAACAGAAGAATCACATCCAGCAGAGAGGTCAGGGTGTTGACCCGGACACAGTAGACCTGCTGCCCCAGACCCTTGTGCATCCCATCGACGATACAGTCCAGATAGAGCATGGGAATCAGGGGTGCAAACAGGCGCAGATACTGTCCGGCAGAGTGCCGGGCATAAAGCAGATAGCCCAGAGGCTCGGCTACCACAAACAAAAGTCCCGCCACCAGTGCGGAAAACAGAAAGCCCATGTGCAGGCAGGTTTGGGTAATGTGACGGATGCGGGTGGTGTTTTTCTGCGCCCGGCACAGAGCCAGCTCCGGTACAAGCAGGTCGGAAACGGCAAACAAAACGGTACTGGGGAACATGAGCACCGGAAATACCATACCGTGAATCGTGCCGTAATCTGCAAGAGCTGTGGTGCGTGAGCCACCGGAGCGGGTCAGCCCGTGGGGGATCAGAAACTGCTCCAAAGTGCCCAGACCGGAGCGGAGATAATCGTTCAGAGCAATGGGTACGCACAGGCGAAGCAGACGGCGCCCCATGGACAGGTCTTTTGGGACAGAGCCGGTGGACAGCATATCCCGCCCAAGCATGGTCAGCAGGACAGCCACAGACCCCAGAGAGGCCAGCGCTCCGCCTGCCACGATGGAAACACAGGCATGGGACAGGTCGCCGGGGACGCCCATATTCAGAAGCCACGCCGTCAGTCCCACGGTGGCCACCCGGTCGGCGATCTCTACGACCACCAGTTTTTTGACTTTCCCGCAGGCGGTAAAGTAACCTGCCAGAATGGTGCTCAGGCAGGTCAGGGGCAGGGAAAGCCCCAACAGGCGCAGACTGGCAACTGCCTGCAGATCCTTTACCCAATACAGAGCCAGAGGCTCGGCAAAAAACGCCATGGCCAGCCCCACCAGAATACTCAGAAGCGTACCTGCCCCCAGACACCAGAGCATGGCCTGCCGTACGCCCGACGGACGGCGCAGACCGTATTCCTCGGCGGACAGATACATGGCGGCCACCCGGATGCCGGATGTGCCAAGGGTGATGGCAAAGCCATGGACAGTCATGATCAGCTGTAACAGGCCGATACCCACTGCGCCCACCTGCCCGGTGAGATAGACCTGAAAAAGCATGGAAACACCGCGCATGGCCAGATTGGCCAGAGTCAGAAGCAGGGTGCTTTGTGCAATAGAAGCGCCGGTGGCCATGGACATCCCTCCTGCTGAAAGGATATTCAGCGGGAGAAGAAAAATGCCTCACACAAAAGTGTGAGGCACGGATGGAACTTAATTGAGTTGGAAGGTGTAGTACACCGCGGCAATGAATTCCACAGCGATGGCGGCGAACATACAGTAGTAGGCGAACAGACCGCCGAGGAACAAAACCGCTACAGTACAGATCAGCCACAGCACATCCACGATGCAGATCAGCAAGGGAGCGGATTTGGGAGAGAACAGATGGAGCTTTTTGCCACCCACCATCAGGCAACCCCGGTTCTGGGCAGCTTTCCATGTGCAGACGGCAGTGCCCGCCAGAACGATGAGCAGAACCACCAGAAAGCCGATGTTCTTGGCTGTAAAGTACAGACCGTGGCTGAACGAGAAGAACAGACCGCCGGCGGTGACTGTGGACAGGGAGAACAGGAAGAACTCCCACTGATAAAGCTGGAAGATGATGTACTGCACCAGAATGGCAACGGTCAGATAATATAGGAAAGAGAAGTCCTCAATGTGAGAGGTGTGCATATTCCAGCCGGTAGCAGCCACCAGAGTGCCAAAGACCAGAATCCAGGGGCACAGGAGCAGGACAGTGCGATTTTTTCGCAGAGCGATCATGAGGCCACCGGAAACGGCCATGATGGCCAGACCGATGAGAGCGATCTTGGGCGTCCAGTCATAAAGCCGGGCGAAGCCCTCCATGGTGGCGTAGTAGTCCCGCAGGCTACGCAGAGCCAGCAAAATGATGCAAACGGCCACCAGAGCGATCATGACCTTGTAGACTACGGCGTCGTTATTTTTGGTATCCCGTGGGGAATTTTTGGTCAGATTCTTTTTTGTCGTCATGGGTACATCAGTTCCTTATGTTCAAAGTCAGGCCAGCTCATCTGCTGCATACATCAGCGCAGAGAGGGCACATAATGGAGCGGTTTCACAGCGCAGGATACGAGGTCCGAGGGAGCAGACCTCCATGCCGGCCTCCCGGGCCAGACGAACCTCCTCCTGCGTCAGTCCGCCTTCCGGACCGGTCATCAGGGCTGCGGAGGCAAACTGTCTGGCTTCCACGGCAGCGCGCAGAGAAAGTGTATGTTCATTTTCGTAAAACAGTACGGGAAAATCGGTTTGAGACGCCCGCTTTACGGCTTCGGCAAAGGAGTTCAGCGCCAACACCTGAGGAATTCGCCCACGACCGCACTGTTCCGCGGCGGATGTGGCGATCTTCTGCCAGCGTTCCAGCTTTTTGCTCAGAGATTTGGCGTCAGGGCGGGATACGCTGTTGGTACAGGGGAAGATCACCAGCTCCCAAGCCCCAAGCTCCGTGGCCTTTTGTATCACGTGCTCAAACTTATCTGCCTTGGGAAAGCCCATGTAGATACTGCATTGCAGTCTGGGCTCTGTGCGGGAAGGAGAAACCTCCTCCACATCCAACAGGTAATTTCCACCGGTACAGGAAAGGATACGGCATTGGGCGTCCATGCCCTGTCCGTCGCAGAGGGTGACACAGTCACCGGTTGACAGACGCAGGACTTTGGCATGGTTGGCCTGATCGCCCTCCAGAGTGGTCTGTGTGCCGGCCTGCAGGGGAGAAGTGACAAAAAATCGTGGCAATGTAACGACCTCCCTACAAAATCCGCAAAAATATGACAGACCATACAATCGCAAAATGTATTATAACAGAATACCTCAGCTTTCGCAACAGGAAAAGTTGGGAAAGGTCAGCAGGATTTGCAAAAAAATCTGTTGACAACCACCATGTGGGAGGCTATAATATGGGGGCATCCGGTTGAACGGATGTCTATATATGCGGGAGTGCTGGAATGGTAGACAGGCACGTTTGAGGTGCGTGTGTCCTATGGCGTGTGAGTTCGAGTCTCATCTCCCGCACCACGAAAAGAAACAACCTTTGTCTTGGAAGACAAAGGTTGTTTCTTTTTGGCCTAAAGTACACTGTTGGCGGGATGCTTCAGCTGTCGCCTTGCGACGATCTTCAGGGCGATACTGTGGGCCAGAGAGGTCAGTGTCCAGGAGACGACATAGGACAGATAGATCACTTCCAATGTCGGCTTCAGGGGAAAGACCACATTGATCCAGACGATGCGAAACACGCAGGTGCCAAGTAAAGAGATGATCAGGGGAGGCCAGGAATGTCCCAGACCACGCTGTGCGCCGGTGAGACCTTCCATAATACCGCACAGGAAGTAGGGCAGACATAAGTAGAGCATACGGATACTGCCCACGGCGATGATGGCATCCCGATCCGGCTCTTTGGAAGATACATAGAGGGACAGAAGCTGTTCATCAAAAACACAGAACAAGATGCCCATGATGAGTCCTACTGCCGTAGCCAAAATCAGACAGGAGGACCATGTCTTGCGGATGCGGTCAAACTTTCTTGCGCCGTAGTTCTGGCTGGTAAAGCTCATGGCCGCATGATAGAAGGCGTTCATGGCAATGTAGATAAAGTCCGAAGCACTTGCGCCGGCAGAATTGCCTGCCATGGCGACATAACCGAAAGAATTGATGGAACTCTGAATCACCACATTGGACAGGGAGGTCAGAGAGGCTTGCAGACCGGCAGGCAGACCGATGATACATATACGGCTGACCATGTCCCAATGAAGCCGGAGCTTAGCCGGAATCAGGCGGTAGTCGCCATCACTGGACAGAAGGCATCGGACCACCAGAAAGGCGGAAATGAACTGGGAAGTCACTGTGGCAATGGCGACACCCACCACGTCCAGATGAAATCCGATGACTGTGACGAGATTCAGCACCACGTTGGCCAGACCGGAGATGATCAGATACCGCAAAGGCCGATCCGTATCACCGACAGCCCGTAGAATAGAGGCGCCAAAATTGTAGATGACCGTAGCCGGAGTGCCCAGGAAATAGATCTTCAGATACAAAGAGGCCAGAGGTAGAACTTTCGGGTCCGTGCCCATGCGCTCCAACAGCGGTGTAGCATAAATAAAACATGCAAGGCTTGCCACAAGTCCCAAAAGGGCACTTAAAGCCATGGCACTGTGGACACAGCGGGAGATCTCTTTCTGTTCGCCGCTACCGTAGTATCGGGCAACCAGAACGTTGGCGCCGGTGGAGATTCCGATGAAGATACTCACCAGCAGGCTGATGAGGGATGATGTGGAGCCAACGGCAGCCAGAGAAAGACTGCCGGCGAATTTGCCAACGACGATGATATCGGCGGCATTGAACAGAAGCTGTAAAATACCGCTGAACATCAGGGGCAGGGAAAACAGGAGTATCTTCCGGAAAATCGGGCCGTTGGTCATGTCGATCTCGTGGGTTTTCGCCATGGAAACATCCTTCTTTCGCAAAAAGCGGACGACCACTGGATAGATAGTCGTCCGGCGGGGATTATTGACAGGGATTATCAAGCAGAGCGACACCGGCTTTGAAGATGTCACCGGCACCGACAGTGAGAATTAGGTCACCGGGCTGGGCGATCTCCCGCAGACAGGCGGTCACATCCTGCAAAGTGGGGCGGTAGATGGAGCGGGGGATCTCATCACAGAGCATTTTGGAGCTGATGCCAATGAGGTTGCGCTCCCGGGCGGCATAAATATCCGCCAGAATCGCCACATCCGCCAGCTTCAGCTCCCGGACAAAGTCGGAGAACATGGCATTGGTACGGGTGTAGGTATGGGGCTGGAACGCACAGATGACCCGCTTATAGCCCATGGTTTTGGCTGTGGTCAGCAGGGCATGGAGCTCGCTGGGATGGTGGGCGTAGTCATCAAAGACGTCCGCGCCGTTAAATTTGCCCTTGAATTCCATCCGCCGTCCCGCGCCGGTAAAGGTAGACAGCGCCTGAGCAGTGACATCACCGGGAATCCCGGCTTTCCACGCCGTGGCACAGGCGGCCAGTGCGTTCAGGGCATTGTGTCGGCCATAGACCGCCAGCTCCAGATGGGCATAGACCTGACCGTCGCAGACTACGGTGAAGCTTCGCCAGTCATCACTGTAGTCTATGCCGTGGACAGTGTTTTTTCTGTCCACACCAAAGGGCAAGAAGTCCAGTCCATCCAATGTTTCTGTTACATGGGAATCGTCACCGTTGGCAATGATCAGACCGTCCGCAGGGACCAACTGGGCAAATTTGCGGAAGGAAGACTGAATGTCTGCCAAGTTTTTGAAAAAGTCCAGATGGTCAGCTTCGATATTGAGGATCAGCGCCGTGGTAGGGAAGAAGTTCAAAAAGGAGTTGCAGTATTCACAGCTCTCCAGAATGATGGTATCTCCGTTGCCTACCCGGTGACCGGCATGGAGCATGGGGAGAGTTCCGCCGATCATGACCGTGGGGTCTTTTTCCGCCTCCATGAAGATCTGGGTGATCATGGAAGTAGTGGTGGTTTTGCCGTGAGTGCCGGACACACAGATGGCATGGGGATAGCTCTGCATGAGAACGCCCCAGGCCTGCGCCCGCTCAAAGACCGGGATACCCTGTGCTCTGGCGGCGGCGATCTCCGGGTTATCGTTGTGGACGGCGGCGGTGCGGATGACACAGTCAACTCCCGCGATATTTTCGGCGGCGTGACCGATGTGAACGGTGATGCCCTTGTTCATGAGCTCATCGGTGGAGACCGAGGCGTTCATATCCGAGCCGGAAATGGTCAGTCCCTGGGCACGGAGCACCAGACCCAGAGGGCGCATGGAAACTCCGCCTATGCCCACCAGATGGGCGTGCATACCGGGTTTGAGATAATCGGCAATGGTTTTGCCGTGTTCTTGCACCATAAGGATTCCTCCAAATGAAATGGATAAAAACCTGTTGCACCACAGGTGATACATAGCGTATAATAAGCATGGATTCGCAGAAATCCAATATTGGATTATATAACAGATATTGCCATAACTCAAGAGAAAATTTTGGGTAATATCTTGTTTTTGGGAAAAGGAGCGCCAAAATGACAGGAATAAAGCCTTCGGGAATTTTGAAGAAGCTCCGTGACGCCGGATATGAGGCATGGTATGTGGGCGGTTGCGTTCGGGATACCCTGCTGGGAAGACCGGTCCATGATTGGGACGTGACTACTTCGGCTTTACCGGAGCAGGTCATGGATTGCTTTCCTCACTGTGTGCCTACGGGAATCCGCCATGGCACAGTTACGGTGCTGGATGGGGATACGCAGGCGGAGGTGACCACCTACCGCACAGACGGCATCTATGCCGACGGTCGCCATCCCGAGCAGGTGACCTTTGTTCCCACACTGGCAGAGGACTTGGCACGCCGGGATTTTACCGTCAATGCCATGGCCATGGATGAAGATGGCACGATCGTGGATCTCTATGGGGGACAGGCTGATCTCAGTGACCGTCTGCTTCGTTGTGTAGGTGAGCCGGAACTGCGGTTTCAGGAGGATGCTCTGCGGATGCTCCGTGCCATCCGGTTTTCTGCCCAGCTGGGCTTTGCCGTTGAAGAAAAGACCGCTCTGGCTATGGAAAAGCTGGGACACCTATGCCGGGGGCTTTCGGCAGAGCGCATCCGGGATGAGCTGGAAAAGACCCTGCTCTCGCCAAGACCTGAGGCTGTGGCTCAACTGGCAAAGCTTGGTCTGCGGTCGGAATTTGGTCTGACAGGAGAAGCGGACTGCCGGTGGCTGTCGTCCTTACCCTGTGAGCGGACTGTCCGTTGGGCGGGACTTTGCCATGTCTATCCCCATGCCGACCTGACCGCCCTGCGTCTGGACAAGCAGACAGCCCGGGATGCCATGACCGCCGGTCGACTTTCTCTGCCGGAGAGCCTCCTTGGCTGGAAGCAGATGCTGGCAGAGCAGGGAAGTCGCAAAACGCTTCTGGTAGCCGACCTGTGGGGACAAAGGGAAGCGGTAGAGCAGATCTTACAGTCCGGGGATTGCTTCAGTTTAACGGATCTGGCAGTCAGCGGACGGGATTTTCCTCAGCTTCAAGGGAAAGAATTGGGTGAACATCTGCAATTTCTATTATACCACGTTTTGGCGCATCCCGAAGATAACCGTAGAGAAATATTGATAAAAATTTATTGAAATTAGTATTGATTATTATTATTGTGTATGATAGAATAGGAAAAAATAAACAAGGAGCGAAACACCGATGCTGAAGAAAGTCACTGACACCATTATCTATGTAGGCGCAAACGACCATGAGGTCGACCTGTTTGAGGGTCAGTATGTCGTCCCCAACGGCATGGCCTACAACTCCTATGTGATTTTGGATGAAAAGATCGCAGTCATGGATACCATTGACCAGACCAAGACGGAGGAATGGCTGAGAAATATTGCCCGGGCTCTGGACGGCAGACTGCCGGACTATCTGGTGGTCCAGCACATGGAGCCGGATCATGCCGCTTCCATTGAGGCCTTTGTCAATCTGTATCCGGAGGTCACTGTGGTTGCCAATGCCAAGACCTTCCCCATGATCGCCAATTTCTTCCCCAAGCTGGAGCTGAAAAACACCCTGACGGTGAAGAATCTGGAAACTCTGGAACTGGGTCATCACACTCTGACCTTTGCCTTTGCGCCCATGGTCCATTGGCCGGAAGTCATGATGACCTACGATTCTGCCGATAAAGTCCTGTTTTCCGCTGACGGCTTCGGTAAGTTCGGCGCGCTGGATATTCAGGAGCCCTGGGATGACGAAGCCCGCCGGTACTATATCGGCATCGTGGGTAAGTACGGTAAGCAGGTGCAGAATATCCTGAAGGTGGCTGCCACACTGGATATTGCCATCATCTGCCCCCTCCACGGACCTGTCCTGACGGAAAACTTAGGTCATTATATCCGTCTGTATGACCTGTGGTCCAGCTATACCCCTGAGGAGGAAGGCATCTGCCTGGCTTATACTTCCATCTACGGTCATACGGAGGAGGCCGCCAAGCTCCTGCGGGATGAACTGCTGAAGCGTGGCGTGCCCAAGGTGGCTTTTTATGACCTTGCCCGGTGCGATATGGCGCAGGCAGTCAGCGATGCGTTCCGCTACGATAAGCTGGTGCTGGCTACCACTACATACAACGCCGACGTGTTCCCCTATATGCGGACCTATCTGGATAAGCTCACGGAGCGGGACTACCAGAACAGAACAGTCGCGTTTATTGAAAACGGCTCATGGGCGCCTACGGCCATGCGGGTCATGCAGGAAAAGCTGGCCAAGTCCAAAAACCTGACCTACGCCAAGAACAATGTGACCATCCTTTCTGCCCTCAATGACGATACCAGAGCCCAAATCGAAGCTCTGGCGGAGGAACTGGCATCCTCCTATGTGCCGGTGCAGGTGCAGGAGAACTTCATGGATCCCTCGGCACTGTTCAATATCGGTTATGGCCTGTATGTGGTCACCACGAAGGACGGCGATAAGGACAACGGCCTCATCGTCAACACAGTGACCCAGCTCACTGATGCGCCCAATCGGGTTGCCGTTTGCATCAATAAGCGCAACTACTCCTGCGATCTGGTCATGAAGACCGGCGTTCTCAATATTTCCACCCTGTCTCAGGACGCCCCCTTCAAGCTGTTTGAAAACTTCGGCTTCCAGTCCGGTAAGACTGCCGATAAATTCGCGGGCTTCTCCCATGTTCAGCGTTCCAGCAACGGACTGCTGTTTTTGGACAAATATGCCAACGGCTATATTTCCTGCAAGGTGATTCAGACTGTGGATCTGCAGACCCATATGATGTTTATCTGCGATGTGACCCAGTGTGTCCGGCTGTCCGACAAAGAGACCATGACCTACACCTATTATCACAATCATGTAAAGCCCAGACCTGAGACCGATAAAAAGGGTTTTGTCTGCAAGATCTGTGGCTATGTCTATGAAGGCAGTGAACTGCCTGAGGATTATATCTGCCCTCTGTGCAAGCATGGCGCGCAGGATTTTGAGCCCATTGGATAACACTGAGAAATCGGGATGCAAAAAGCATCCCGATTTTTTTATTCTCCGATTCCTGTGGCTATGCGGTAGAGGGCGGTCAGGGCGTGCCATGTCAGGGTGTTGAGCGCACCGGTCTGGGGCAGATCGGAGGTTCGCTGTATCCATTTCAGGTCCCGCTCCGTCACCGGGTCAAGAATTCCGGTGACCCGAGGTGCTTCCAGCTCCGGATAATACCGGGACAAAGCCGTCAGCATAGCCTGCACCAACAGCAAATGGACATTTTCTTCTCCCGGCTCTATGGAACGGCTCGGATACCACAGGGGCTCGATGCGGGGCATGGTGCGTTCGGCTCTGGCCAGATCGTGAGCAGTGACGACAGTGTTCCATGTGGCTTCCTCCACTTCACCGGTGACCGGCAAGCCGTAGGCCTGCTGAAAGGAGCGGACAGAGGCGATGGTGGATGGGCCGAAGTAGCCATCGGGGACGACCGGCAGGACACGGGAGTCAAAATCGGAGATCTGTCGGAGCATGGTCTGCAGGCTGTAAACCGGGTTTCCAAGGTAGAAGTCTGCCTCTCTCATACCGCACCTCCCTGATCATTACTGCCGTAACTTAGGGTCTGTCCCGGAAACTGTTGCATCCGTCCGGTGTCTGCAAAGGTCTCGCTTTCCGGAAACAGCACTTCTTCTCCGAATACGTCTGCCTCCACCTGAGAAAACTGCTCATAGATGGCATCCCATGTCTGTGCGCTCACTGCGCCGGTGACCGGCAGACCCTCATACCGCTGAAAGGCCCGGACAGCATCCCGGGTGGCAATGTCAAAGGTGCCGGTCTGGGATACCGGTGGGATACTGGGGATGAACTGGGTAAGCACAGAGAGCATATATTGCAGTCGGTTTACATAATCACCAGTGTCGCCCAGAGAGAGGTCATTGGGATAGTTGCCGATGAAAAACTCCTGCTGTCCCTGAGATTGAAGCTCCGCCAGCCGAAGGACCGCCACATAGATGCGGTTGATCTGATACCATGTGGCAGGACCCACGATCCCGTCCGCAGTCAGGGAGAAGATCTGCTGAAACTGCCGGACGGCGGATTCTGTCTGCTGACCGAAAATGCCGTCCACAGGATTTATTTTGGGAATAGCCGGGTAGTTCTGGCTGATGCGGTTCAGGGCAGTTTGAACTACCGTCACAAAAGGACCGGTACTGCCTAAGCGCAGTGGCGTGCCGGGATAGGATTCCGTAATGCCCCGGATGGGTGCGTCGGAAACAAGCTCAATGTCGTCGCCGTAGTAATAGCGCAGGATCGCTACGGAATCATAGCCCTGTCTGGCCAGCTCCTCCGAGCCCCACTGACTCAGTCCGTCACAGGTCACAGTCGTGCCGTTGCAGAACTTGGCCGCCAGAGGCTCAATAAATCCCTGACGGCGGATATAGGTGTCAAACAGAGAATCCACCAGACGGGAGATGTTTTCAAAATAGCTCCGACCGGGGACAAAAGACTGGTCTGTGGCGGTGGAATTGGTGATGTCAAAATCATACCCGCCACTGCGGTAATATTCCGTGTAGACCCGGTTGAGGGCAAAGGAGATAATGGCCAGAATATTGGCCCGCAGGGCGCTTTCGTCCCATGTGGGATAGACCTCGCTGGAGGCGACATTTTTCACATACTGGGTAAAGGAAACGGTCACATTGGAGGCGGGCTCATCGGGCTCGCCCAGATGGACG
>JAZSAW010000094.1:0-9987 GCA_045602105.1 Candidatus Avilachnospira sp. | reverse complement strand
GGTGGCGGCATTACTACTAAAAATTATGGGCCTTTAGCTCAGTTGGTTAGAGCATCCGGCTCATAACCGGATAGTCCCGGGTTCGAGTCCCTGAAGGCCCACCAGGGTTATCCAGCTTAAGCTGAATTTTATAAATAGGGGTATAGCTCAATTGGTAGAGCGGCGGTCTCCAAAACCGTAGGCTCAGGGTTCAAGTCCTTGTGCCCCTGCCAGAAAAAAGCACTTGCTATCGCAAGTGCTTTTTTCTGTTATATTTGTTCCCTGTGGTAGATTGCTTTTTCTACCTATCGGCAATAAAGAAATCCAATTGGACGACGGATGGTTGATATTTTGCCGGTAATGTGGTATAATACTGGAAAGTAAACTCACCGGGAGGTAACTATGGCATACGTTTCCGTTGCGAAAATGGCTGAAAAGTGGGGGATTTCTGAACGAAGTGTTCGAAATTACTGCGCCAACGGCAGAATTGCCGATGCCAAGCTTATCGGCAAAACATGGTATATTCCGGAAAACGCA
Organism: Candidatus Avilachnospira sp.; assembly: GCA_045602105.1. Taxonomy (GTDB): domain Bacteria; phylum Bacillota; class Clostridia; order Oscillospirales; family Oscillospiraceae; genus Avoscillospira. Next base: position 9,471 of record JAZSAW010000094.1, on the reverse strand, counting down.
CAGAAGCCGGAGAGAGTGAACAAAAAGAAAGATACGCCTTCTTTGTTGCAGATATTGCGAGAACAGAAAGCAAGCAAGATGACCGGTGGTATCTACCATAAGGTGCAGATCGATTTGACCTATAACTCAAACCATATTGAGGGCAGCCGTCTTACTCACGACCAGACCCGGTACATCTTTGAGACAAATACTATCGGCTTTGAAAATGAGTCTGTGAATGTTGACGATGTGATCGAAACATCTAACCACTTCCGTTGTATCGATATGGTGATCGACCAGGCAGGCTCTGCCCTGACAGAGAAGTTTATCAAAGAACTGCATTTCGTGCTGAAGATCGGTACCAGCGACAGCCGTAAGGATTGGTTCGCTGTGGGCGAGTATAAGAAACTCCCCAACGAAGTGGGAGGTAATGACACCACACTCCCCGAAAATGTTGCCGGTGAGATGCGAAAGCTGCTGGCAGACTACAACGCGTTGCCCGCTAAATCCTTTGAGGACATCGTAGCCTTCCATGTGTCTTTCGAACGCATCCATCCCCTCCAGGACGGAAATGGCCGTGTAGGCCGTCTGATCCTCTTTAAGGAGTGTCTAAAGCATAACATTGTGCCCTTCATCATCGAGGACAATTTGAAACTTTTCTACTACCGCGGCCTCAAAGAATGGGATTACGAAAAAGGCTTCCTTATGGACACCTGCCTCACCGCCCAAGACCGGTTCAAAGCATATTTGGATTATTTTAGAATTGCGTATTGATGTTTTGCGTACCCGCTATGCGGCGTTTTAAAAAGTTTTCCCCTTATTGAGGTGGTAATAGATGGTTAACCATGGTATTTAGTGGGGTTAAATGTTCGGGAAAGCTGTATTTTGGTGCTAAATGGTCAACAAAAGTTAACAAAATGCAAAATCTATCGTAATTCAAGTCCTTGTGCCCCTGCCAGAAAACCTCCGATGCAACGCATCGGAGGTTTTTTAACTAAGTGCGCTTTTCGGCAGGTAAAGTTTTTACGAAAGTCAATCAGGCCTCGGTTACCAGTTTGCCACAGATATGCTCTGGGGTGAGGCACAGAAGACGCGTTCCGTGCACGGACCTTTCAATTTCTTCTTTAATATAATTTTCATCCTGCGTGAATTTGTAGCTGAGTTTTGTGGTGATGTCAATGATGGTATCCAGGCCGTCAATGATCGCTACTGTTCCGAACACAATGACGCTTTTCACATTCCAAGCCCAATCACCCTCGTTATGATAGCCTTTGTCATAAGTGCAGAAGGACACCTTGTTACACGCTTTCAGGGCATCCAGTCTGTGTCCTGCCTTGCCACAGTGGAAATATAGTTTGCCATCTTCTTCATTGTACCAGTGGTTCATGGGCATACCATAGGGATAGCCCTCATCGCCAAGCACGGACAAAACACCGCGGGTCTCGTTTTTCAGCACCTGAATACAGTCTTGCATGGAAATTTGTTTGTTCTTTCTCTTCAATTCCCGAAACATAATATCCTCCTTGTGGGCTTGCCCGTTTCTTCAGTCGAATGTTAGCATATCGTGTAGATTTTATCAATAGTCGCCGGTATTTTGGACAAACAGGAACAGAATGAAAGTGCAAATTGCGACTGTTCTTGAAATTTGGCTGTAATTGGGGTATGATAAGTTCAGGAAATTATCCGGGGAGGGCTATGATGAAAGACGGATTTGTAACAGTCGCCACGGGAACGCCGAAACTGCGGGTGGCGGACTGCGTCTATAATGCCGAACAGGCCGTGGAGATGGCCGGAGAAGCCTCCAAGCAGGGGGTAAAGCTTCTGGTTTTGCCGGAGCTTGGTCTGACGGGATATACCTGCGGAGATCTGTTTTTGCAACGGACGTTGCTTAAGGGAGCGGAGGAGACTCTGGGGGAAGTTTTGCGCCAGACCTCCGACATGGAACTGGTACTTTTGGTGGGACTGCCGGTGCGGGTACAGGGACTGCTGTATAATTGCGCTGCCGTGTGCCAGAAGGGCAGGATTCTCGGTATTGTACCCAAGGGCGCGCTTCCGAACCATAGTGGATTTAACGAAAAACGGCATTTTGCTTCTGCTCCTGCGCATAATCAGCCTGTGACCCTCTGTGGTCAGCAGACTGTTTTTGGCGCAAAACTCTTGTTTGCCTGCGCAGAACTGCCGGAATTTGTAGTCGGCGTGGAGATCTGCGAGGACCTGTGGAAGCCCGTATCTCCCTCTCAGGATCTTGCTGCTGCCGGTGCGACGGTGCTGTGCAATCTCTCTGCCAGCAATGAGGCCGTGGGCAAGGCAGAGTACCGTCGGCAGTTGGTGGTGGGGCAGTCGGCCAGATTACTCTCGGCTTATCTTTGCGCCAGCAGTGGCGAGGGTGAATCTACCTCCGATCTGGTCTTTGGCGGGCATGATTTGATTGCGGAAAACGGTCACCTGCTGGCAGAACAGCGGTTTGAGAGCAAACTGCTCACTGCTCAGATCGATGTGCAGGCTCTGGAGCAGGAGCGTTGCCGGATGGGTAGTTTTGAGGGGCTTACTCCGGCTGGTTATGAGACCGTCTGCTTCCATTGGACTGTGGAAGAAACTGCCCTGACTCGCCATATTCCCGCTTCTCCCTTTGTTCCTGCTGAGGAAAAAGACAGAGAAGCGGTATGCCGGGAGATCATGCACCTGTCTGCTCTGGGACTCAAGAGCCGTCTGGCCCACACCGGAGCAAAGACGGCGGTTTTGGGACTGTCCGGCGGTCTGGACTCCACTTTGGCACTGCTCGTTACCATGGAGGCTTTCGACCTGCTTGGTCGGGATCATAAGGATATTCTGGCGGTGACTATGCCCTGCTTCGGTACGACCGCCCGGACTAAGAGCAACGCGGAAATTCTGGCCAATTGCGCCGGTTGCACGTTCCGCACCATTCCCATAGGGGAAACGGTGAAAAGCCATTTTGCGGACATCGGTCAATCCATGGACTGCCACGATGTGACCTTTGAAAACGGACAGGCCAGAGAGCGCACGCAGGTGCTGATGGATATTGCCAACCAGACCGGCGGTCTGGTCATCGGCACAGGCGATCTCAGTGAGCTGGCTCTGGGCTGGGCGACCTATAACGGCGACCACATGAGTATGTATGGGGTCAATGCCTCTATCCCCAAAACCCTTGTCCGCCATCTGGTGGCCGATGTGGCACGGCGGACCGGGGACAAGGCACTGGCAGAGGTGCTGAAGGACATTCTGGATACGCCGGTGTCCCCGGAACTGCTTCCTGCTGTGGACGGAGAGATCGCACAGAAAACGGAGGATCTGGTAGGCCCTTACGACCTCCATGATTTCTTCCTGTATTATGTGGTGCGGTGGGCGTTCCCGCCCAAGAAGATCTTCCGTCTGGCACAAGTGGCATTGGGCGACCGTTTTGATCGGGAGACCATTCTCCGGTGGCTACAGACCTTCTATCGGCGATTTTTTGCCCAGCAGTTCAAGCGCAACTGCCTGCCTGATGGCCCGAAAGTCGGGTCGGTATCCCTGTCTCCCCGTGGGGACTGGCGGATGCCCTCTGACGCGACATGGGCGTTGTGGAAAAAGGAACTGGAAGAACTGACAGAAAGGGCGTGAGACCATGAACACCATGGAACGACGAGAGCGAATCCTTGACCTGCTTCGTCAGACTGACGCCCCGTTATCCGGCACGGCACTGGCTAAGGAATTGGGGGTCAGCCGGCAGATCATCGTTCAGGATATGGCACTTTTGCGTGCCCGCAGTGATGTGGAGATCATCTCCACCTATCAGGGTTATATCCTGCATCGCCCGCAGGAGCGATACCGTCGGGTGTTCAAGGTGCGCCACAGTGCGTCCCGCACGCAAGAGGAGCTTCGGGAGATCGTGGACTTAGGCGGTCGGGTGGAGGATGTTTTTGTCTACCATCGGATCTATGGGGTCGTGCGGGGACAGCTGAACATCGCTTCAGGAAAGGATGTCCGGGAGTTTATGGAACGGCTTCAGGAGGGGAGCTCTGCACCTCTTATGCAGATCACCGATGATTTTCACTATCATACGGTGACGGCAGATGACCCCCAGACATTGGAGCTGATCGGGAAACGACTGGAAGAATTGGGCTTTTTAGCCCCCCTGCGGGAGCACGAACCTGCAGAATTGGCATAAAAAAGAACGACCGATAGGTCGTTCTTTTTTCAGACTGTCAAAAAACTTGTTTTTTGACAGGTTGGCAGAGGTCAAGGAAGCCGGCAAGACAAGCAATTCGCCCTTGTCGACGTATGCTTATACGGTAAAGGGCGAATTGCGCAGTAAGCCAAAACGCCTTGCATTGCAAGGGAGTGCAGGAATTCTCTGTAACGATACAGTCTGATTTTTTCTACTTGTAATAGATTCGAACCCACCAACTGTCAAAATCTTCGTTTTGACGTTTGGCGGGTTCTTTGACACTCTGAAGAAAGAACGACCGACAGGTCGTTCTATTTTATTTAAGGCAGGTATACTCGGGCGTTTTGTTCCGTCTGGCAGGGGCAGGGGAAGTCCGGGGCGGAGAAGAGGGTGAACAGGTCGGCGGCGCGACATTCCAGCCGGAAATAATCCTGATCCGGAGGGGTTTCGCCTGCATTGATTAGTGTCAGAGCATCTACTGTTTTGGCTTTCCGCAAAAGCGTTCGCCCGGTCTGGGAGACCGCCAAGACCCGCACATAGGGGATGGGCTGACGAAGCAGGTCGTCGGAGATGCCCAGATAGGCACACATCAGCAGTCGCTGTAACCGTGTCCGGGGGTAGCGTTTGGATTTGGAAGCCTGCAAGATCTGCTCCACATCCGGCTGTGTCCGGACAGCCTTCATGACCTTGCGCCAAAGCCCCTCCGAGCCGTGGGCACACTGCTCCCACTGGCCATCGGTCAAGCTTCGCAGACGAGCCAGAAACGCCCGCTCGCCAAAAGAAAAGTCATACCACGGGGCATTTTCCAAAAGCTCTGCCGTTTCTTTCGGGACATAGTCCCGCCAGTTTCCGTCCGGGTGGAGATTGCGTATTCCGGTAGCGGAGGGGGCGTCTGCCTGAGGCAGGCAGGCGTGATAATCGCCGTCCCGGAGGATAGGGAGCAGTTCCATGGGGTGAGGGAGGGTGCTGTTGGCACGGCAGTACTCCAGACCTAAGATGTTATTGGGTTTGGACAAAAGTCCCTGCGTATCCCCCAGCGCCTGCTGGCGGGCGGCGGCGTAGGGAAGTCCGGCATCCAGAGCCTGACGCAGACCTTGGGAGAATTCCTCACTGTCCAGACGGTCAGCAAGGACAGTCAGGGCTTCGGCACTGCCACATTCCGCGCCAAAGCTCAGCACATCCACACAGCCCAGCCGGGAGAGAATCTCCACACCGTTTCGGGCAAAGCCCTCTGCCGATTGCAGTACGGCGGTCAGGGGAAGCTCCAGAACAAGGTCAGCACCGCAGTTCAGGGCGGCGGCAGCCCGAGTGGACTTGTCCCACCGGGCGGGCATCCCCCGCTGGACGTAATTTCCGCTCATGAGACACACGATGGGGGCGTCCTGTCTCAGCTGTTCCCGCACCAGCCGGAACTGGCGCAGGTGACCCAGATGGAAAGGGTTGTATTCGCAGATAATGCCGGCTGTTTTCACGGAAAATTCACCCCAATCTCAAAAAATCCGCATTTTCCACTTGTTTGTTCCGGAAATATATAGTAAAATATATCGGTATAATATCATAAAACGCCCATTTTTAAAAGGGCGAATTACAGGAGATGGAAAACATGAATGTATTGGTTATCAACGCAGGCAGTTCTTCTTTGAAGTATCAGCTCATGAATCCCGACAACGGCGAAGTCACCGCAAAGGGTCTGTGTGAGCGTATTTCTATCGATGGCCGTCTGAACCACAGTGTTCCCGGTCGGGACAAGGTGGTCATGGACATCGCTATGCCTACCCATTCTGAGGCTATTCAGGCTGTGCTGGACATTCTGGTCGACCCGGTCAACGGCGTCATCAAGTCCACCGATGAGATCGACGCTGTGGGTCATCGCGTGCTCCACGGCGGTATGGCTTTCACCGAGTCCTGCCTCATTGACGATGCCTGCATCGCCGCTATTGAGAAGTGCATCCCTCTGGGCCCCCTGCACAACCCCGCAAACCTCATGGGCATCCGTGCCTGTCAGGCTGTTATGCCCAAGACCCCTCAGGTGGCTGTGTTTGACACCGCTTTCCACATGACTATGCCCGCAAAGGCTTATACCTATGCCATCCCCTACGAATACTACGAGAAGGACGACGTCCGTCGCTACGGCTTCCACGGTACTTCCCACCGTTATGTGTCTGCTCGTGCCATCGATATGCTGGGCAACCCCGCCCACAGCAAGGTCATCTGTTGCCATCTGGGCAACGGCTCTTCTCTGTCCGCCTGCGTGGACGGTAAGGTTGTGGATACCACCATGGGCCTTGGCCCTCTGGCCGGTGTCCCCATGGGCACTCGCTCCGGTGACATCGACTGCACCATCATCGAGTACCTGATGGATCGCTATGGCTACGACATCAAGACCATGATGAACATCCTCAACAAGAAGTCCGGCGTGCTGGGTATCTCCGGCGTGTCCTCCGACTTCCGTGATCTGGACAAGGCTGCCGAGGAAGGCAATGACCGTGCTCAGCTGGCTCTGGACAAGTTCGTCTACGAGGTCAAGAAGAACATCGGCGCTTACGCTGCCGCCATGGGTGGCTGCGACGCTATCGTCTTTACCGCCGGTGTGGGCGAAAACTCCATCGATATGCGTGAGAAGCTGGTGGAAGGTCTGGAATACATGGGCGCAAAGATCGACCCCGCCAAGAACAAGACCCGTGGCGTAGAGGCCGAAGTGCAGGCCGCCGATTCCAAGGTCAAGATCTTCGTTATTCCCACCAACGAGGAACTGATGATCGCCAAGGATACCGCCCAGCTGGCAAAATAAGAGATATACAAAACGAGCCCCCGGCAGTTTTTGAACTGCCGGGGGCTTTCTGTTTCCCGCTTGACTTTTGCTGTCTAATGGTGTAGACTGTTATGGAAGTCTAATCTGGTAGACAAGGGGTGTAGATATGGATATTCCGAAGATTCACGAAAGTGAGTACCGTTTTTGTTTGATTTTGTGGGAACATGAGCCGGTCACCGCTACCGGGCTGGTCAAGCTGTGTCAGGAGCAATTGGGCTGGAAAAGGACCACGACCTATACCGTCATCAAGCGTCTGGGAGAGCGTGGCGTTCTGAAAAATGAGAACGGGACGGTCACTGCTCTCGTCTCTAAGGATGAAGCTCAGGCGTGGGAGATCGGCGAACTGGTGGAAAAGAAATTTGAGGGCTCTCTGCCTGCGTTTATCGCCGCTTTTACCAAGCATCAGGCTATGTCTGATCATGAGCTGGACGAGATACAGCGGATGATCGACCGCATCCGGGAAGGAGGCACGCAATGAACGCTCTCTTTTTGAAGATCGTCAACATGAGTATCGCCACAAGCTGGCTGATTCTGGCGGTGCTGATGCTCCGGTTTGCCTTAAAGAAAGCACCCAAGTGGGTCAGTGTCCTGCTTTGGGGCATCGTGGCGGTCAGACTGATCAGCCCATTTTCCATCGAGAGTGTGCTGAGCCTGATTCCCAGCACCGAAACCATTCCGTTGGACATTGAAATGGACTGGACACCTGCTATACACAGTGGCGTAGGCGTAGTCAACAGGGTGATCAACCCGGTGATCGCTGCTTCTTTTACGCCAAATCCCATGACCAGCGCAAATCCGTTGCAGATCTGGATTCCTCTGGCTTGGCTTCTTTGGATCTTCGGTATGGTGGCTATGCTTCTCTATACCGCCATCAGCTATGGGTGTCTGCGCCGAAAGTTCCATACGGCTGTTCGATACAAAGACAATATCTTCCAGAGCGAGAATGTAAGCACACCCTTTGTCTTTGGTATCCTCAGACCGAGAATTTACCTGCCTCTGGAAATGGATGGACAGGATCTGGAATACGTGATTTCTCATGAGCAGGCGCACATTGACCGGAAAGACCATTGGTGGAAGCCTCTGGGTTTTCTTCTGCTGACGATCCACTGGTTCAATCCCCTTTTGTGGTTGGCCTATGTTCTGCTGTGCCGGGACATTGAGCTTGCCTGTGATGAAAGGGTCATCAAAGACCTTGGCTGTGAGCAGAGAGCCGATTACACTCAGGCACTTGTGGATCGCAGTGTAGGTCATCGCATCATAGGCGCTTGTCCTCTGGCCTTTGGTGAAGTGGGTGTCAAGGAGCGGGTGAAGTCCGTGATGCGGTATAAGAAGCCTGCGTTTTGGGTCATCGTTCTGGCCATTGTCATTTGTGCTGTTGTGGCAGTCTGTTTTCTGACCGATCCTCCGGCAGAGCCGTTTGACATTGGGGAACAAGCCGAAGCCCTTTCCTTGGATGATGTGGTCATTCTTTCTCAGCGTGGGCATGATTTGACTTGGTCCGATTTTGACGCATACGCCTACCATGAAACAGGCTCGGGTTTATATATCCGGGTGTACGAGATCAACGAAGTCTTTGAGCTTTGGATCGGCGGGACAGAGCCGGACAGTGACCCATGGTATATTTATCTGGCTTTGGCAGATGACATGGACACGAGAATCGACATCCGTGACGGTGGCGTGGCGGAGTTTATTTCCCAACACGACCCTAACAAAGCCGAAACCTGGGATTTGATACCCATGGTGATGGTCAATGGAACGCTGTATCTGGATACCGGACGTGAAAGCACCTTAGAGGGACGCTGTGGCGTGATGGATGGAGAGATCACTTCTCAGGTTGACGGAAGCGAAAAGCCAGAGGTAGACGATCAATCCAACTTCGGCACAGGTTATGGGTATCAATATGGGGCGACCGAAGGAACGATCGAGCTCTGCATGAATGACAAGTGGCGGATCTTCGCCACCGAAGAGGTGCGAGAGGAAATACAGTTCCGCACAGAGCTTGCGCCTACCGTTTGCCATTATCCGGCGTACAAGGATCTTTATGAGCCAACGCCTGTGGAGCAGATAGAAGAAAAATATGACAAAGAAGAATTTGTCATAAGCAAATTACACTACAAAAATATTGACAGTGAGTGGGTTTGCGGGGAATACACCTATCAATACAGGCTGGAGATTTTTGGCAGGATGCATAACGCAGCCAAAAACACGACCTATATCGTACTGAGCAATAGGTTGGACATTACCTTTGACCAAACATGGAAAGCCAGCGGGCTCAGCAGTAATATGGCGGATTACTTTGAGCCTGCTGAGGCAGTCATCGTAGGACATAAATTTTCAAGCCTTTAAGCAAAAAAGTGCGATACCTACTTAGGTATCGCACTTTTTTATTCCGCAAGCTTGGCTTTGGCTTTTTCCAGAGCTGTTGCCAGCTGGTCAGGGCAGGAGGTATCCTTATACCCGCACCGGATGCCCTTCAGACGGCGGATGAGCTCGTCGGCATCCATGCCCTCTGCCA
>JAZSAW010000093.1:0-3314 GCA_045602105.1 Candidatus Avilachnospira sp. | reverse complement strand
CGACCATATGCACTGCCAGCTTTTCAAATTGCTGGGCTTCAAACAAAAGTCCGTTGACCCCATGCTCTATAAGCAGAGGCACACCGCCTACCCGGGAGGCGATGGTGGCGCAGTGCATTCTTGCGCCTTCGGTCAGGGCATAGGGGAAGGTCTCACTGAGAGAGGTCAGGGTGTTGACATCCACAGCATTGTAGAAGCTGTCCATATCCTCCACCCAGCCGGCAAACACAAAGCTCCCGGCGGGACAGCACTGCTCTGCCAGAGCTTCCAGCTCCTGACGCTGTTCGCCGTCACCGGCGATGACCAGACGGATATTGGACACGCTCTTGCACGCATGGCCAAAGCCCCGGATCAGAGTAGCAACATCTTTGACCGCAGAAAGACGGGCGGCAATACCAAACACCACATCGTCGCTTCCTACTGTAAGTCCGATACTTTCCAGATATGCCTGCCGGTCAAGCTTGGGGGTCACCGGGGTAAAATCCACACCGTTATAAATGGCAAACATGGTCTGCGGGTCAAAGCCACGGGAGACCAGCATATCGGTCATAGCATCGGAGACGCCGATATGATACGGGATCTTGCGGACACAGACGGTATTGATGGTGCCGTAGGTCAGGCGATGAATGGGACGGCCAAGGTAGTCCAGACGGTAGTCACTGTGGACAGTGGTCACCATGGGAACATGGACCTTTCTGCCAAGAAGCGTTCCCATAAGATTTGCCCGGGAGCCATGGCAGTGGACGATCTGAAAGCCCTCCCGGCTGATCATCTCCGCCAATTCTCCCACAACAGAAAACAGATTGCCCGATGACAAAACAAGGGTATCAATGCCCATATCCCGGGCTTCCTGCGCAAATTCACCCTCCATAAAACAGACCAGACGGACGGTTTCCGTCCGGGTCAGACCTTTCAGAAGGCTGAGAACATGGGTCTTGGCTCCGCCCACATCTCCGCCGGAGATCAAATGCATGATTTTCATCGAAAAGCTCCTTCATATGCCCCCTTGAGAAATGGCGCATATTGGGGTATAATATATCATATTATAGTCCATTTTTTTCCTAATGGCAAACACAAAAACATACAGGAGGCTTATATGAAACTCATTGACGAAAAAGGCCGTCTTTTCGGCAAAATCAATCTCATCGACCTGGCTGTTATTCTGGTGGTCGTGGTGGCTGTCGGCGCACTTGCCATGAAGTTTTTTGGCAACGATGCCGTAGACGCGGTCATGAGTCCCGATGTGACCATCTCCTATGAGGTAGTTTGTGAGGATGTGCCCCTCAGCGTAGCTGAATACTGCACGGAAAATTACAGCGGACAGCTTCTCAGCAGTGGTAAGCTCCTGCCCGCCTATATCACCGGCTGTACCATGACGGAAACCGCCGAGGGTTACGACCTGTATTTTACCATTGAGGGTACTTGCTCCTATACGGGCAACACCTACTCCATGGGCTCTCAGGAAGTCCGGGTCGGCATGGAGCATCTGGTAAAGACCTCTGATATTGAATGTGAAGGCATCATCAGCGCTCTGGAGGCTAACCATGGCTAAAGTGCTGGAAACCTGCCTGCTTTGGCGTGTTTTGCTGGCCATCGGTGGAGCTTTTGGACGACTCTTTGCCAACAGCTGTGTACTAAAGACCCTCGGTCGGTGGTGGAAACAAAGCCGTACCCACAGTTTCTTTCACCGTTTCCTCAGCCGGGATGCTGTCTGGTACGAAAGCGCTGGATGTACAAGAGCCTTGGCAGGTGGCAACCGCCGTCTGGCCGAAGTCCATCGTCCTTTCCGAATCTTTGAAGACAGTGTTCTGGGCAAAATATATGGAACAGTCTTCCGCTGGGGTAGGGAAAGTAAACTTCTGGGATGTATTTTCTCCCGGGGCTTTGCCGGCATCATCCTCACCGCGCTGGCTCTGTACTGCGGTATCGATTTTGTCCTGCGGGATGTGTTATCGATCCCCTCTCTGGCTTCTGTCTGGGATGAAGGTCTGCTTCTGGTCAGCCTGCTATGGATCTTACGCCAGCGCATGGACAGAACAACGCCTCTGCAGTCCCGGGCAAACCCCATGGACATTCCCCTGCTGGGTTTTCTTGTCCTTGGGTTTTGGCTGATGAATACGGTCTTTGATTACTATTTCATCTCCGTTGCCGGCTACCGCGCCACTGTGCAGTATATGCTGTGGTTCTTTGTGGTCACCCGCCTGATCCGGGACGATGACGATTTCATGATCCTTTATGTGGGTATGGTAGCTCTGGCTACGGTTATTGCCATCCACGGCATTTATCAGTATATCGTGGCTGTTCCCATCCCCTCCAACTGGACGGATCAGGCGGAACAGTCTGTCCGCACCAGAGTTTTCTCCATTTTTGGCAGTCCCAACATTATGGCGGATTATATGGTCATGTTTGCGCCCTTGTCCGCAGGACTTGCTTACTATGTGAAAAAGCCCTGGCAAAAAGTCCTTGCATGGATCTGCACCTTCCTTATGTGCTTTGGATGCCTGTTCACCATGTCCAGAGCAGGCTGGATGGCCATGGCAGTAGCGGTGGTGCTGTTTTGCCTGTTTTTGGATCGCCGACTCTTTGCCCTGTTGGTGGTGGTCGGTGTCGGTGCGTGCTTCCTGCCCTTTGTTGCCAGCCGAATCGGTTACCTGTTTACAGAGCAGTTTGCCGAATCTACTGCCCGTGGCGGACGCGCCGGACGCTGGCATTTCGGTCTGAACTATCTGGTAGAATCCGGCCACCCCTGGGTGGGACTGGGTTTTGGTATGTTTGGCGGCGCCATCGCCGTGCAGAACAAGATCATTGACCAGTGGGACTACTTCTATATGGATAACTACTATCTGAAGATCATGGCAGAAATGGGCTATCTGGGCTTTATCGCCTTTGTCCTTCTGCTGATATTCTTGCTGGTCACCTGTCTGCGGAGCATCTACCGCAGTCGCGCCACAGAGGGCACTTCCATGAAGCCTCTGGCTGCCGGACTGACTGCCGGAATGTGCGGTGTGCTCGTTCACTGCTATTTTGAGAACATCTTTGAAGAGCCCTATATGATGGCCTACTTCTGGATCATGGTCGCCATGGTGGTTTATATCGGCTTTCTTCGACCGAAGAAAACAGAAAACTGAACTAGTAAAAACCCTGTGAGGCTTTGAACAGGTCCAGTAAAAACAGACAATAGACAAAATACCCCCTGATGTAGGAAAATGTAAGTGTACTACATCAGGGGGTATCGCTATGACAAAGAAGAAATACACACATATCAAATTTCTGGAGTCTGAAATTTTGGCAATGAAGGAGGCAGGTAAAACCAA
>JAZSAW010000092.1:0-11513 GCA_045602105.1 Candidatus Avilachnospira sp. | reverse complement strand
GACCTTGAGCAGATCCTGTTGGTCCAGGGCTTTCTGCATCCCGGCATTGTCCGGGTGGAATACAGTGTCCAGCCGGTCAAAGGCCTCATACAGTGCCGGAGTGGACACGGAAAATTCCGGCATGGCAATGCAGTAGAAGCACTGGGGCATGGGGAGCAGAGGGGCCAGAAGTTCCCCCCGACCCTTGACCAGAGCCGTACCGCCCAGCACGCAGAACGGCACATCACTGCCCACCTTTGCGCCCAGGCGAGCCAGTTCCCAGATGGTAAACGGCTCGCCCTCATGGCGATTGAGCGCCCGCAGGACTGCGCCGGCATCGGCACTGCCACCGCCCAGACCGGCTTCCATGGGGATGCGCTTGGTGATGCGGATGGTCACACCACCGGGATCTTTTCCCAATTCCCGATAGAACGTCCCCACAGCCTTCCATGCCAGATTGCGGGAATCTGTGGGAATCTGCTCCCAGTCACATTCCACTTTCCAGTCCTCGCCGGTCTCCAGATCGATCTCCACATCGTCGCAAAGGGTGATCTGCTGCATGACGCTTTCCAGCTCATGGTAGCCGTCCTCCCGCTTGCCCAGAACATCCAGAGTCAAATTCAGTTTTGCATAGGCAGGTTCCTGTAAGGTGATCACTTGATGGTACGTCCTTCCAGATAGTATCGTTTCTCCCGGGCATGACCCATGGAGAAGGTCTTGCGGGGCAGGATGCCATCGGCAATGACGCCCCGGAACAGCTGACTCTTTTCCATGGCAGGAAGCAGGAAGCCCAGGGCATTTTCTTGCTTTGCCAGCTGACGCAGATCATCGTCACCGTGGATATAGTCGATCTCCGCCTTGTTTTCCTTCATCCAGTCATCCAAAAAGCTCTGGAGCACGCCCACGGCAAGCTGGCTCTTTGCCCGGTCAAGATAGACTGTTCCGGACTCGTCGCCCATGTACCACTGAACGGCAAAGCCGTCCTCGGCACAGCAGGACGCCTGCAGATCTGCCAGAAGCTTCTTGGGATCGGTGTTGGTCAGCACACGGTGGATCGGCTCAAAGACCTGTGCCTCATCGTGGATGTTCTCCAGTTCCACCAGAGCGTAGCGGGCAGGATGGGCAGACATATCCTTTCCGGGGTTGGCTGCCTTCAGCTCTTCATAGCAGGCCTTGGCCGTAGCCAGAGAGTGGTTGCCGTCACCAACGGCAAAGACCATGGGCACACCGGGCAGACCGGTATATTTGCTTCCCACATTGGCAGTATACTCCGTCAGACGGCTCTGGAAGGCATCCACAGCCTCACCCTGGACCAGCCAGCCGGTAATATGACCGCCGTCTTCCATCAGATCAAAATCGTACAGCAGAGGCAAATTGCCTTTCTGCGCCGCAATGGGCTCAATGAGTACTTTCTCATGGTCATCGCAGAGCATCAGGATATGGGGTAGTTCCACAGGGGCGTTCCGCCGGACACGCATACGGGGCGGGATACGCTCCACCACGGTCTTTTCCGTGGCACGGATGGCAGACACAGAGCCCACGGAATAATCATAGGCATCCAGATCCACCATGCCCACCAGACCCTTGCGGATCGCTCCGCTTTCCAAAGTGCGCTCCACATAGACAAAGGCGTTGGGATAGGCGCGGAAAATCTTCTCCTCCCGATACCGGGTCATGGTCTCATTGATCTTGGCGGTATGTGCCTCTTCCTGCTCTGTGCCAAGCTCGGCTTCGGGCAGGATCAGCTGAATGGTAGAGGGGGCATCCCCGGCAGTCTCCCGCACCCGCTCCCAGTATTCCGGCTGAGAGGAAAACTGGTCACAGGCGATGACCGCCCATTTTTCCATAGCTTCCACCTGAGGCAACAAAATTTCGGCAGGCATAAATACGTTCATCTTCATTCTCCTTTCAAGATCAGTCAATCTGAAACAGCATATTCATCAGTTTCGTCCCCTGAGGTACATAGTCCCCCAAAAGGCCGTTGGCTTCCGTGTAAGTTCGTCCCCAATCCACAGGGGCGGTGCTGTCGTAGAGCAAATAGGGCACGGGATCGCCGTCGTGGGTACGGGTGGACATGAGCGTCTTGTGATCGCTGAGCAAAAGGATGCGATAGTCCATTTTCTGCGCATCCATCCACTGCACCAGAGGCTCTACAATCAGACTGTCCAGTTGGTGGATAGCCAGAAGCTTGTCGGACAGGCTTCCGTTGTGGGTGGATTCGTCCGGAGCTTCCAGATGCAGACACACAAAGTCGTCTCCGCCCAGCAGAGCATCCTTGGCCTTCTGAAGCTTTCCGGCATAATTGGTATCCACCTCGCCGGTCGCACCCTCTACCGTGACCATCTTCAGTCCGGTCAGAACGCCAATGCCGTGAACAAGGGGCACAGCACTGATCACCGAGCCACTGTGGCCGTAAGCTTCTACAAAGTTGGGAAGCTGTACTGCCGTACCCTCTGCCCAGAACCAGATGCCGTTGGCGGGCTTCTTCCCCTGTTTCCGGCGTTCCTCATTCAGGGGCAGATGCTCCAGCTTGCGGTTGGCCAGTTCCATCAGTGCCCAGAGCTTTTTGGCATTTTCATTGCCCGTAAAGGCATATTCGCCAACCACCTGTCCCAGAATATCATGGGGAGGCTTCATGACGATACGGTCAATATCGCCGTTTTTCTGAATGGCCATGTGGCGGAAAGAGGGCGTAGGCTCGATGGTCATACCCAGTGCATCCATGGCAGAACGGAACTCCGGATCTTCACACAGAGCGGTGATAATGGCCATGGAGCTTTCTCCGTCAATAGAGCCTGCATTGTGGGAATAAATTTTCTTTTGGGAAAACGGCTGATCTCCGTCCTCCATGCAGATCATATTGCACCGGTAGCTGGCACAGCCAGGCTCTACGGTGATTCCACAGCCGGCAGCCTCCAGAGGGCTTCTTCCGGTAAAATACCGGCAGGGGTCACAGCCAAAAATAGACAAGATCGCCGTATCACTGCCCGGAGGCAGGGTTTTCGGCACAGTCAGGACACTGCCCATTCGGGCTTTTTTTGCCAAGTCGTCTATTGCGGGCTTTTTCGCCACTTCCAGTGGCGTTTTGCCCTCCAGCTCCGGCACGGGATTATCCGCCATGCCGTCGCCAATGATCAGAATATACTTCATCGGTTTTGTTGCTCCTTTGGAGATCTGTTTTTATTTTATAAACTTCATGAAAAAAATCAAGGTGTATCCTGTATAAGCCCCGAAAAAACTGCGCACACTGTTAAAACCCGAAGGAAATGGAGTTGATAAATTGGATACCATTGCGCTTATCTTGACCATTATCGGTGCGATCAACTGGGGCCTGGTAGGTCTGGCCAAATTTGACCTGGTTGCCTGGATCTTTGGCGGTCAGACTGCCATCATCAGTCGGATCATCTACACCCTTGTGGGTCTGGCCGGTCTGTGGTGCATCACCTTGCTGTTTCGCAAGAACGACGGCCACTAAAGAAGAATAAGGGCAGGCAGACGAATCTGCCTGCCCTTATCTATTTCAGAAACTGCAACGGACGATGCAATTATAGGTCTTTCCGCCGTAGGTGGTGGTGACTGTCGTCGTACCCTTTCCCACAGCCGTGACCTGACCGTTGGCATTCACCGTGCAGACAGAAGCGTCTGCAGATACCCAGCTGACGCCGTTGGCCTTGTCCCCTGCCTCGTCAGACAGGCTCAGGTAAAAGACCTCTCCGGAACGGAACAGGGTAACATCTTCACTGCTGATGGTATAATTGCCGGCAGCGGGCTGTCCGTCCGCCCCTTCATTGTTTTCTGTCGTAGCGGCCATATTGCACCGGGCAATACAGGTCAGAGTCTGGCCATTGACGGTAACGGTAATATCCGCCGTACCGCTTCCCACGGCTGTGACCAGTCCGTTTTCAGACACCGTGGCCACGGACGGGTCGGAGGATACATAGGTGATGACCGCGCCTTCAGGGGCATTTTTCACCTTCAGGGTGGTTTCCTCGCCGGGATAGAACAGGGTAAAGTCCTCACTGCTGAGGCTCATCTCCAGAGGCGTTTCGGGCTCGGGCTGAACCTCAGGCTCTTCTTCCGGTAATTCCTCGGGCTGCTGCTCGGGAGTTTCCGTTTCTTCCTCGGGCTCTGCCTCAGGCTCTTCCTCCGGCAGTTCCGGCTCAGGGAAGTCGCAGACCACTGCGCAGACCTTGACCACATCACCGCAGGTGACGAAAATGTCCGTCTGACCCTCTGCCACAGCCGTGATCATACCGCTGGCACTGACCGTGGCAACAGTCTCATCGGCACTGGAATAGAGAATCTGATCGGTACAGCCCTTGGGCTCAGGCATAACATTCAAAAATACCCGTCCACCCTCTTCTTCCATGACCAGCTTGGTCCGGCTCAGAATCAGGTCTGTACAAGCATCAGGATCGGGCTCTTCCACCACCGGCTCTTCAATGACCGGAGGAGGAGCAGGCTCTTCTGCCCGCAGACCCAAATAATCCATACTATAGAGGAAATAGGCAAAACCGATGACCACTGCCAGCCCCAGAACTGCGCAGATCACTGCCCACATCCAACGGGGGATGCGGTCATCTTTTTTCTCTTTTTCCGCAGGGGCTTCGCCACAGTGGGGACACCGGGAAAGTGTCCGATCATATTCAGTCCCGCAACAGGCACAAGTTCTGAGCTTCATTGCATTGACCTCCAGCTTGTAAAATCTACATCTATGATACCACAGCTTTCGACAAATTCCAACTGATTTCTCATTGGATTTCCTCCTCCCGGAAAAAATATCCCCTTTTATCCGTTGGATTTTCGATATTCTATTGCTTTTTTGCCTGAAATCGCCTAAAATAAAGGTGTATGCGTTTAAGGAGGCGAAACCCTTGTCAGAAATGAACCTGAACACAACTCTCCTGAGCAGTATGGAGATCATGAGCTGTCTGGGGCGGAAGGGCGGTACTGCCGTCTATCTGGTGCGGAGCAGTAAGTCCGACCACTTCTATATCCTGAAGCACATTTCTGTGCCCGAATCTCAGAAGCAGGTGGAAGCTCTGCGTTTTACCGGAGCAGCTTCGGATGACGAAGAGGCTCAGGCCTATTATCAGCAGTTGGCGTCTGATTATCAGACCGAACTGGAAAAAATGCAGACTCTTTCCGGCAGCCCCAATCTGGACTGCTTCCGTAGCTATGAGATCAAGCCCAAGGAAGAAGGCATCGGCTTTGATGTTTTCCTGCTGGCGGAATACCGAAGCACTTTGGAGCGTTATCTGGCGGATACCCCTATGACTCAGTCCGGCGCGGTCAATCTGGCCATTGACCTGTGCAGTGCCCTGGCGGATCTGCGGAGCGCAGGTCTCATTCACCGGGACGTGACGCCCTCCAATATCTATCTGGGCACTCAGGGGCACTTTATGCTGGGTGACCTTGGGGTCACGGAGATCGAAGGATTGAAATTCTGCTCCATGCCGGAACAGCTCCTCAGCCCTTATTCCGCCCCTGAGCTGTTTGACCTGATCGCCAATGTCAACCAGACCATCGACCTGTACGCCGTGGGACTGATCCTCTACCGGATCTACAACGGAAATCACGCGCCCTTTGAAGATGAGCGCACTTCCGCCAAGGCGGCAGACCGGATGCGAATCACCGGTCAGGAATTGCCCGCTCCCATGTTTGCCGATTACGAAATGGCGGAGATCATCCGCAAAGCCTGCGCCTTCCAGCCGGAAGACCGTTTCCAGACGCCTGAGGAAATGAAGCAGGCCTTTGTGGACTACATGATGCGTAATCAGGCCGGCGATGAGCCCATCATTCCGCCCATTCAGGCAGAGGAAACGCTTCTTGACCTGGAAGCTCCCGAGGAAGAAGTAGAGCCTGTGCAGTTTGCCAGCACAGAGGAGATGGACGAGACCTTCAAGGAGAATTTCTCCCCCGATAATGAGATGCTCAATTCCCTGCTGGAAAGCGTTCACCGGGAAGCCGATGACGGCTTTGATATGGACGAGCTGGACATTGATCCGGATGACGAGCCGGAGGGTCAGAAGACCCCCAGAAAGCGGAAGAAGTTCTTCAAATGGATGCCCACAGTGCTGACCGTAGTCCTTGCCGTGGGTATCGTGGCCACTGCCATATGGTTTTTCTTCCTGAAGCCGGAGCTCATCACCATCGACAGCTTTGAGCTGACAGAGCAGACCATGAACTCTCTGACCGTTTCCATCGAGACAGAGGAAGACCCCAGCGCCTTTGAGGTAGTCTGCGCCGACGCCTACGGCTATGAGGAGCGTCAGGCTTACGTTTCCGGTCAGCCCAACACCTTTGCCGATCTGGTCCCCGGCTCTCCCTATACCATCAGTCTGATGGGTCTGCGGAATGTGAAGTTTGAGGGTGCTTACTCCATTACGGAAAATACCCTTTCCACCACACAGGTCATCAGCCTGACGGTCAACCGCCAGACAGTCAATCAGCTGGAGCTGAGCTTCATCGTAGACGGCAATGAGCCGGAAGAGTGGATCATGTCCTATGCCTCTGCAGGGGAAGAGCCCAAGACCAAGGTCTTCAGCGGACACAGCGTGGTCCTGACCGGTCTGGAGGCAGATACGGATTATACCATCACTTTGGAAGACCCCAAGGACATCCATCTGACCGGCGCGACCTCCGTTCTGGGTCGTACCCTTCCCTCTGTCAGCATGGGTGAACTGAAGGCCGTCCTGTCCAGCTCCACCGCTACCCTGACCTGGACCTTTACCGGTCCTGCACCGGAAAGCTGGAATATCACCACCACCGGCACCGACGGCTACAGTGATAACCAGACTGTCACCGACAGCAAGCTTGTTCTGGAAAACCTGAAGGCCGGCGAGACCTACAGCATCCTCATCACCTGCGACAACATGGAGCAGGCCGCCAGCACCAGCATCACCCCCAACGCCCTGAAGATCAGCGACCTGACGGCTACTCCCAACGAAACCGGCGGTATCGATGTCTCCTGGAGCACTGAGGCCAAGGCTGAGGGTATCCAGTGGTTGGTGACCTACGGTCTCAAGGGCAGTGACACCATGACTGCCGCAGATCAGACCACCGAAACTGCCATGACCCTGACGGGCATGATTCCCAACAGCACCTATATCGTTGAGATTCAGGAAGCCACCGGCAAACAGCTGGGCGGAGGCTCCACCACCGTGGAAGTTGCCGTTCCCGCCGCCACACCCTTTAAGGACTACGGCTTCTCCAGTGCCTATGTCAGCACCTGGTTGTGCCCCACCAAGGAAGAATGGACAGTCAATGACCTTGGCACCACCCGCAACACTTTTGCTCCCACAGAAACCGTAGCCTTTGCCTGTGAGTCCATCTCCCAGCTGAAGGATACGGAAGACCCCATCACTGTTCTGGTGGTGGTGCGGGACAGTAACGGCAATGCCATTGACCACTACACCGGTGAAGAAGTCTGGAACGAGATGTGGACCCGCCAGAAATATGTAGGCGAGCTCCTGCGTACCCCCCAGACCCCCGGCAGCTATTCTCTGGAGCTGTACTTCAACGGCAAGCAGGTCGTTACCGGCACGGCCATCAAGTTCACCATTTCCGAATAACAAAAAAGCTCTCCGAAGCGTTGCTTCGGAGAGCTTTCTTATTACAAAACTTCCAGTCTGACCTTATCGATGACCGGCAGGATGTCTGCCAGTTCTGCTGCGGCAGTGCCACTGCACATGACTGTTGCCGTGGCCACTGCCACTGCACGGCGGGCAGTCTCCTCCAGAGAACAACCGGCGGCAGAATAATGAGCCAGTGCCGCCATCATGGCGTCTCCCGCACCGACGGTGCTGGCTACGGCCACTTTGGGGCTGTATGCCCGGAGCTTCTGATCGGCTGTGACGAATACCGCGCCGTCGCTGCCCATGGATACCGCCACCAGGCCAATGCCCTGCTCCACCAGTTCCGTGGCCACCTGCAGAATCTCCTCATCTGTGCGAAGCTCCCGTCCCATGATCTCGGAAAGCTCCTGCTTGTTGGGCTTAATGATGGCCGGCTTTTTTTCCATAACCAGTCGCATAGGCTCTCCCACTGTGTCCACGCAGACCCGCACACCCAGTTTCTGAAGCCCTTCAGTCCATTTAGCCAGCAGGTCATCCGCCATACCGGGGGGATTCTTTCCGGCAAATACCACCGTGTCGCCCGGCTGAACAGCCTTGGCGATTTTTTCCCACACCTGCTTTAGGGTCTGCTCCGACAGGGGATTTCCCTGCTCATTGATGTCTGTGTTGGTATGCAGGATGGGATCAACGATTTTCAGGTTTGTTCTGGTCACACCCTCGGCAATGACCATGTCATTGGGTATGCCCATATCATCCAAAGCCGATTTGATATACCCGCCACTGGCGCCACCGAGAACGCTGATGGCCAGCGTTTTGCCACCCAGCGCGTGGACTGATTTGGAAACATTGATTCCCTTTCCGCCGGGATCGAGGCGCACGTTCTGGACGCGGTTGACCGTGTTGACGGCAAAGCCCGGCAGGGTAACGGTCTTGTCCAAAGCGGGATTTAAGGTTACTGTCAGGATCATGGTAGCCTCTCGTACAAATAAGATAGTATCAGTGTACCATTCTGCCGAAAGGATGTAAAGAAAAGAAACCCCCGCCGAACGAAATTCGTCCCTTTGTCACAAGAATGAGGAAAGTCCCCATAAAAATTTGCATTTCCAGACAAAGTATGCTAAAATACCACAGTCGGATTCCCTTGGCGGAATTCGCCACTTTATGACAGAAAAATTCACTTTTCCATGATACCATACCGGTAACATCAACAGGAACGAGGAACGATATGAAGCAGATCAAACTATTCGGAAGCACCAAAACCGGCGCACGACTGGCAGAAAACCGCAATGTGGCTCCCATCTCCCCCATGCCCGAGGAGGCAGTTTCCGGGGAAAGTATCGCCGTAGCGGAAGCTCCCGTCAAAAAGCGCAACCCCCTGAAAATTCTGGCACTGGTGCTGGGCTGTGTGCTGTTTGTGGAGCTTTGCTACTTTTTCTGTGTCTACTCCCAGAGTGCCTTTGTGAGCAAATGGCGTACCATCTACATCGAGACCGCCATGGACACCCTGAACCACAAATGGCTGGCCACCTCCATCATCCCCGATGACATCATTCAGGAGGTCATGAACCAGCGCAAGCAGGCTCTCAGCGAGCAGATCGGCCTCAGCTCCGGCTGGGACAAGGATGACGATTCCGACCTGCAAAATGTCCAGAAAATAGAAGTCAATGTTTCCGTGGTGGATGATGAAAAAGCCGCCGAAGAGGCCGCCCGGGTGAACTTCTACCGCCTGTTCCACGAGATCGATGAAGCCTCTATGGAGGCCTATCTGGAGAAAAACCCCACCGCGCTGGATAACGGCTGGGATAATCTGGTCATCAATGAAGCGGGACTCAACGACAGTGGCACCTCCATCCGTACCATCCATGATGAGCAGGTCCTTGCCATCGACGTGCCCAATCAGGTGCTTCTGCTCCGTGTGGAGGGCTCCGGCTATATCGGTGTTCTGGCCGTGGCCAAAGACCCCGCCAGACTGTCTGTGCGCCCCTCCTCCCAGCTTGGCGTTACCGGAGAAAACGCCGGTGTCATCGCGCAGAATAACGGTGGCGTGCTGGCCATGACCGGCAGTGGCTTCATCGACCCCAACGGCAACGGCAACGGCGGTATCCTTGCCGGCTATGCCAAATGCAACGGCAAAGAATACGGCAACGCCCACATGGGTTGGGGCTACAAGCGTCTGGAGCTCCATGAGGACAACCTGATGTACATCAAAGATGCCGGTGACCCCGTTGACCCCGACACCACCGATGCTGTGGAATTCCAGCCTGCCCTGATCATCGACGGTAAGATCGTGGTGGACTCCAACTGTGGCTGGACAGGTCTGCACCCCAGAGCCTGTATCGGTCAGTCGGATAAATACGAAGTGCTGATGCTGGTCATCGAGGGACGGATGCCCTGGCGTTCTACGGGCACCCATGTCATCGAATGTGCTGAAATTCTCAAACGCCACGGCTGTATGCAGGCCATGAATCTGGACGGCGGTACCAGCGCCATCATGTGGTACGACGGCGAGTATGTAACGAAGTGTTCTAATCAGAATACACCCAAAGGCCGTCCCCTGCCCACTGCCTTTGTCTATGGTGCAAATTAACGGAATAAAAAATCTGCTTCCCAAAGGAAGCAGATTTTTTATTCCCAATCTTTGCAAACATCTACCCAATCTGTAAAGCCGGAATAGCGTTCCAGCTCCGGGATGGTCAGCTCAATGGCACTGTTACTGCTTCCGCAAGCGGGAAAGACAGTCTCAAACCGCTTCAACGAAACATCCAGATACACCGCCACACCCTCATTGACCGCAAAGGGGCAAACACCGCCTACGGCGTGACCGATGACCTCCGTCACAGCATCGTGAGGGAGCATTTTGGCCTTGGTGTGGAAAAATGCCTTGTACTTGGCGTTGTCGATTCTGGCGTCTCCTGCCGCCACCACCAATACGCATCCCTCGCCTATCTGAAAGGACAGAGTCTTGGCAATACGCTTGCCCTCTACGCCCAGAGCCTGGGCTGCCAGCTCCACAGTGGCACTGGAAACATCAAATTCCAGAATACGTTCCTCCATGTTCAGACCGGCAAAATAAGCCCGCACTTTTTCGATGGACATTGCCATCCCTCCCCAAATTTTTCTTGATTGTACCACATTGGGCAGGGACTTGCAAGGGCGGGCTTCTTGGGGTATAATTGAGCCTGAACACAAGGAGAGATCTGCCTATGACCAAAACCAATGCCATCCGCCTGATCGAGCAGGCGAAGATCCCCTACCGCATAGCAGAATATACTTATGATGAAACCGACCTGAGCGGTATGCACGCCGCCGAGGCAGTAGGTATGCCCCCGGAGCAGGTGTTCAAGACTCTGGTGGCTCGGGGCGAAAAGCGGGGCGTTCTGGTATTTTGCATCCCCGTGTGTTGCGCGCTGGATCTGAAAAAAGCCGCCAAGTGTGCCGGGGAGAAAAAGGTTGAGATGGTCGCCATGAAGGAATTGTTGGGGCTTACGGGCTATATCCGTGGTGGATGCAGTCCCATCGGCATGAAAAAAGCCTACCCCACCTTTGTGGATGAAACCGCCCTGCTTTACGGGCAGATCGCCGTTTCCGCCGGCGCGCGGGGACAACAGCTTTTGCTAAACCCGGAAGACCTGATCGCTTATACCGCCATGACGGTCTGCGATCTCACCGAATAGAAAGGAGTTTTTTCCATGCGAGTTTCTTACAGAACCAAGGGCGTCTGCTCTCAGGCCATTGAATTCGATCTGGAGGACAATATCGTCACCAACGTGCAGGTCATCGGTGGCTGTCACGGCAACTCCCAGGGCGTTTCCGCTTTGGCAGAGGGCATGGATGCCGACGAGCTCATCCGCCGTCTGAAGGGCATCCGGTGCGGGTATAAGGATACCTCCTGCCCTGACCAGCTGGCAACAGCTCTGGAAAAAGCCAAAGCCAAGCTTGCGGAATAAAAAAGTGCGA
>JAZSAW010000091.1:0-3873 GCA_045602105.1 Candidatus Avilachnospira sp. | reverse complement strand
CGTCGGTCACCAGCAGACATCTGGTACACCATGGATATTCAAAGAGGGGAAGCAGATCCTCCAGATTTCTGGCGGCTGTGCCCTGACGAATCATCACCCGCTGGCCTTTGCGGATGCGCTCTTTGGCCTCGTCAAAGGAGGAACATTCGTGGTCGTCATAAATGCCTGCCCGGATGTAGCTGTCCAGAGCCTTCCCGGAGAGCAGGGGAGCGTGACCGTTTACAGTCAGCCCGTGGCTTTTGGCATCTTTGATTTTCTTCATGACCTGCTCATCCTGAGCGATCACATTGGGGTAACTCATAACCTCACCCAAGGCGATGACTCTGGGATCATCGTAGAATTTTCGCAGGTCCTCAGCAGACAAGTTGGCTCCCGATTCGTCAAACCCGGTGGCAGGTACGCAGGAGGGCAGAGCGAGGTAAACGCTCAGAGGCAGACCTTCACTGGCGGAAAGAATGTACTCGATACCAAGCTCGCCGGCTACATTGGCGATCTCGTGGGGGTCGGCAACCACAGTTGTGGTGCCATGGGGGACGACGATGCGGGCAAACTCAGCAGGAGAGAGCATGGTGCTTTCCAGATGGATATGCCCGTCAATAAAGCCGGGACATACATACTTTCCGGCAATATCCAGAACAAAATCGGCATCCTTGTCCTCGTACTGACCCACCCCGGCAATGATGTGCCCGTCGATCAGCACATTGGCTTTTTCACATTCACCGGTAAAGACATTGATGACTTGACCGTTTTTCACTAATGTCTTCATGCACAGTCACCTCCTTATAGAATTAGTATAGCATACATTTCGGGAATTGTCACAAAATATTTAAGACAATCTAAAACTTTTTATGCAATATGACGTCGGAAAAGAAATGTTTGCCTACAAGGAAAAAAACTGGTATAGTAAAATAAATAATACGGGAAAGGCAGAAGTATGATGGAACAGAAAAAAGGATTTTTCTTCGCCTTTGAGGGCATTGACGGATCGGGAAAAAGCACCCAGATCAAACTGCTGACAGAAAAGCTCAAACAGAGAGGGATACCCTGCTACGAGACCCGCGAGCCTACGGATTCTCCCATCGGCTCTCTGGTGCACCAGATCATGACAGGGCGCATCACCGCGGACGGTCGGGTCATATCCAGCCTTTTTGCCGCTGACCGTTTGGATCATCTGCTGAATACCACTGACGGATTGTGCCGAGAGATCGACCGGGGCATTACTGTGGTTACAGATCGCTACTATTTCTCTTCCTACGCCTATAACGGTGTGGATATGGACATGGACTGGGTCATCGAGAGCAATCGAATCAGCGCGGAAATTCTCCGTCCGACCCTGAATATCTTTCTGGACATTCCCGTGGAGTTGGCGTTGGAGCGGATTGCCAAAAACCGTTTGCATACGGAGCTATTTGAAAAGGAAGATCGGCTGAGAGCAACCAGAGCCAAATACTTTGAAGCCTTTGAGAAATTAAAGGATACAGAGCGCGTGGCGATCATTGATGCCAATGCCCCCGTGGATGTGGTGGCGCAGCGTGTGTGGGATGCGGTCTCCCGGGTACTGTAAAAAAAGACACCCTGTTTTGCACAGCAAAACAGGGTGATTGATTAGCAGTAAGCGGTAATAAAGATTTCCAAACCGATAATAATAAGTATGACCCCACCGAAAATTCCGGCTTTTCCTGCCAGTTTTGTTCCGGCCTTTCTGCCAATGAGAAGTCCGGCGACACAAATGATAAACGTGACCAGAGCGATCAGCAGGCAGGCCAGCAGGGCAGAGGTCAGGTCGTAGTGAGCGATGGTAAAGCCTACCGACAGGGCGTCAATGGATGTAGCGATACCCTGACCCAGCAGAGCAGTCAGACTGATGGCGGCACAATGGGGTTCGTCACCGCCCTTTATGCCTTCCATAAGCATAGTCGTACCGATGTACCCCAGAAGGAGCAGGGCGATCCATGGGATGAGTACCTCAAAAGACTGGAACAACTCCGTAATGGTATGGACACAAAACCAACCGATCATGGGCATTAGTGCCTGAAACAGGGCAAAGAGCCCGGCAATACCGCAGAGCTTTCTGGTATTCATGCAGGGCTCGTTGAGACCATTGGCCAAAGAAACGGAGAAGGCATCCATGGCCAGTCCTATGCCCAGAAGGATACTTTGAAAAAAGAAGGTAAACCCCAATTCCATAAATGGCACCTCTTGCTTGTTCTTAATGCAGTATATGATAGCAAAGCCGGAAATTATAGTCAAGCCGATTGGCATATGCTGTAAGCTGATGGAGCAGAAAACAAAATGCACAAAAACAGCGCGGTTGCGGAGCGGTTTTTGTACGGCGAAAGGATATGGAGACCTTGACTATTTTTCTGTTTTGGGGTATGATAAATGGCGAAAAATATAGAAGGTCGGCGAAGGCCGGCCCATGGGGAAGGAGTTGTGCGGTATGATGAAGAAATTTGCGGAACATCCTGCCGTCGTTCTTTCTCCTTTTGGCCCTGGACAGTGTGGGGCTTCTATTTCTGTTTCGGTTTTTTCGATTGGTTAGCGTCCTGTGGTCGCTGCTTCGGAAAAACCGTTTTTTTTAAGCTGAAAAGGATGTGACAGCATGAAGAAAAGATATTTGATTTTGGAAGACGGCACGATTTTTCAGGGCTGGGCCTTTGGTGCAGACCGCTCCGTGATCGGTGAACTGGTATTTCATACCGGCGTGGTGGGCTATGTGGAAAACCTTACCGATCCCCGTTATTGCGGGCAAATTCTCATGCAGACCTTCCCCGCCGTAGGAAATTATGGCATCATGGAGGAGGATTTTGAAGGCGAGCCCCTGCTGGGCGGTTACGTGGTCAAGGAATTTTGCGCCATGCCCAGTAATTTCCGCTGTGAATATGATCTGGACACCTTCCTGAAAAAGCACGATATTCCCGGTCTGTGCGGTGTGGATACCCGGGAACTGACCAATCGAATTCGGGAATACGGCGTGGTCAACGCCATGATCACGGAAAAGCTTCCGGAGGTCTTTGAAGAGATCTCCGCCTTTACGGCAAAGGATACCGTTTCCAAGGCTACCTGTAAAGCCACTTGGGTCAGTCAGCCGGAAGGGGAGTGCCGTGTACGGGTAGCCCTTGTGGACTATGGCGTCCAGAAAAGCCTGATCCGGGCGCTTAATCGTCTGGGCTGTCAGGTGACCATCCTGCCTGCTTCTGCTTCTGCAGATGAGATCATGGCCTGCTCTGCCGATGGCATCGTCCTGTCCGGAGGCCCCGGTGATCCTGCGGAAAATGTGACCTGCATTGAAGTCATCCGTCAGTTGGTGGGTAAAAAGCCCATTCTGGCAGTAGGTCTGGGTCATCAGATGCTGGCTCTGGCCATGGGCGGACAGACGGTCAAGATGAAATACGGACATCGGGGCGGTAACCAGCCCTGCCGGGATCTGACCGGAACACGTACTTATATCACCAGCCAGAACCACGGCTATAAGGTACTCACCCAGACTGTGCCTGAGGCAGAGGAATGGTTTAGTAATGTCAACGACGGCTCTTGCGAGGGTCTGATCTATCCCGGACACCGGGCGATCTCCGTGCAGTTCCATCCCGATGGATGCACCACCGGTGCAAACAACTATAACCTGATCTACGATCGGTTTATGACCATGATGAAGGAGGGTTAAGCTATGCCACTGAATCCCGCGATCAAAAAAGTTCTTGTCATTGGCTCCGGCCCTATCGTCATCGGTCAGGCGGCAGAGTTTGACTATGCCGGCGCACAGGCCTGCCGCGTCCTGAAAGATGCAGGACTGGATGTGGTGCTGGTCAACTCCAACCCTGCCACCATTATGACAGACAATGCCATGGCAGATGAGATTTATCTGGAACCCCT
>JAZSAW010000090.1:0-5623 GCA_045602105.1 Candidatus Avilachnospira sp. | reverse complement strand
CGTGGCCGCTACTGTTGCTGCCAATAAGCCCGCTTCTCTGGAGGCTCTGCTGGAGTGCACCTATGCTGGCTCTGAGATGACTGTTGCTGCCAAGCAGACCGAGATGATCCAGGTCATTGGTGAGAACATCAAGGTTCGCCGTTTCCACCTGTTTGCTGAGAACACTTCCGTTCCCTATATCCATGCTGGCGGCAAGATCGGCGTTCTGGTCAACCTCGAAGTTGAGGGCGGTATCGACGCTACCACCATCGGTAAGGACGTCGCCATGCAGATCGCTGCTCTGAACCCCAGATTCTGGGATAAGAGCCTGGTCACCGAGGCTGTTCTGGAAGAGGAGAAGAAGATCCTGGTCGCTCAGATGGACAACGATCCCAAGATGGCTTCCAAGCCTCAGCAGGTCAAGGAAAAGATCGCTCTGGGCAAGATCAACAAGTTCTACGAGGAGAACTGCCTCCTCCAGCAGGCTTTCGTCAAGGACGGCAGCATGACTGTGGAGCAGTATATGAACTCCGCCGCCAAGGCTCTGGGTGGCAGCATCAAGTTTGTGGATGCGATCCGCTTTGAGAAGGGCGAAGGCATTGAGAAGAAGGTTGACGACTTCGCCGCCGAAGTCATGGCTCAGGCCGGTCTGTAAGCTTCTCTGTCAGAAAATCATAAGGAAGTCGGATGGAAAACATCCGACTTCCTTTTTGCCTTAGTATATGTAAAATGGGAACGGCATGTAGGCCGTTCCCATTTTTGTTGAAGTAGCTTATTTGATAAACTTTTCAAAGCCGAAATAGTGCAGGGTGTTGTTATAGCTGATGTCTTCCACCATTGCACCCAGATGAGCCAGATCGGCAGGATATTCGCCGTCTTCCACCAGCTGACCGAACAGGTTGCAGAGGATACGGCGGAAGTACTCATGGCGGGTGTAGCTCAAAAAGCTCCGGGAGTCGGTGAGCATACCCACGAAAGTACCCATAGCGCCCAGACTCATGAGGCTCTTCATCTGTTCCTCCATGCCCACTTTGTGGTCGTTGAACCACCAGGCAGAGCCGTGCTGAATCTTGCCGGGAATGGGACTGTCGGTCTGGAAGCCACCCATAATGGTACCGATAATGCCGTTATCGGCGGGATTCAGGGAATAGAGGATGGTCTTGCCCAGAGCGTTGGCATCTTCCAGTGTGCCCAGCAGAGTGGCCAGTCCTACGGCATTGGCGGCGTCGTTCATGGAGTCAAAGCCTGTATCGGGGCCCAGACGGCGGAACATCTTATGGGAATTGTCACGCAGACAGCCGAAGTGGAGCTGCATGACCCAATCGCGCTTGTAGTATTCCTGACCCACGGCGATCAACAGTGCCGTATGATAGGCCAACTGCTCATTCTGGGTGATGGGCTTGCCGGCCTTGGCTCTGGCAAAGATGTCATTGAGGGTTGCTTCGTCGGCCTGCACACAGAAGCAGAAGTCCAGAGCATGGTCGGAAACACAGCAACCATGATCGGCAAAGTAGGCGATCCGGTCAGCCAGAGCCCGGCGCATATCCTCCATGGTGTTAATGGGATAGCCCACCACTTCTTCCAGCTTTGCCACATACTCCGGGAAGGTCTCCTTGTCTGCCCGCATGGCCTTATCGGGGCGGAAAGCAGGCAGGACGGCGGCGGGAGCAGTGAGATCGGCGGCCAGCAGGGAGTGCGCCTGCAGGTCATCGATGGGGTCATCGGTGGTGCAGATGAGCTTCACATTGGACTGGCGGATAATACCACGGACGGTCATATCCGGCTGCTGGAGCTTGGCGTTGCAGGCACGGAAGATCTCCTTGGCGTTGCTTCCGTTCAGAGGCTCATGGATGTCAAAATACCGCTGGAGCTCCAGATGAGACCAGTGATACAGGGGGTTGCCGATAAGCCGGGGCATGGTCTCGGCCCACTTCTGGAATTTTTCCTCCGGGGAGGCTTCGCCGGTAATGTAAGCTTCCGGCACACCGCAGGAACGCATGGCGCGCCACTTATAGTGGTCACCGCCCAGCCAGACCTCGGTAATGGTCTGATACTGTTTATCCTGATAGATCTCCATGGGGTTGATATGGCAGTGGTAATCGATGACAGGCATTTTCGCCGCGTGGTCATGATAGAGGGTCTTGGCTGTTTCCGTCTTCAGCAGAAAGTCCTGATCCATAAATGTCCGCATTGTGTGATCTCCTTATTTATATAGTATCGGTTCAGTCGTTCCAGCCGGTGAGCTTGTCGAAAATATCCCAAGTGGGGTCGGCATAGAAGCGGTGGCCCTCAGTACCGACTACCAGAGTGCAGTTGTCGGCGCAGCCGGCCTTTTCGTAGACCTTTTCGATGACATCATAACACTCTTTGGAGCCCTTGATGTAGAAGCCGTGATCCTTTTCACCGGAGACCATGATCAGTTTACGGGGAGCGATCAGAGCAGACAGCTCGCCCATGTCAAAGTACTTGGCGATACCGGGGATATAGTTGCAGGAGCAGTGGCGCATAATGCCGATGGACTGGTCAAAGGAGCAGACCGCGCAGCTGGGCACGGCGACCTTGATACGCTCGTCCATACAGGCGGCATAGTAAGTGGCGGTGCCACCGCCGGAGTTGCCAAGACAGGCGACCCGCTCAGTATCCAGCTCCGGGAACTCGCTCATGGCGTCGATGGAGCGGGAGATATCCCAGACCCGTTCACCGATCATGGTACGACCCAGTAGCAGGGCACACATAGAGGGATAGAAGCAACCGGTGCGGTCATAGGCCGCCCATTCTTTCAGCACAGGGACATTGGGAGTGGATTTTTCGCTGGCACGCTTGCCAAGTCCACGCTGATCCATGACCAGAGTGGCATAACCGCGCTCCACAGCCTGAATGGCGTAATCCCGGTCACCGGGGAAATCCCGGTCGGTGGGCAAAACTGCGTCATTTTTACCAAGGTCAAAGTCGGAGGGGTAGATTCTCCGACCCATAGAAATGTGCATACCGGTGGAGTGACCCTGCAGGCAGATGATCACAGGATAAGAGGCTTTTCCGGTCTTGGGCACCAGCAGATGGCAGGGCACAACGGTGTCGGCCTCTGTGTCAAAGGTGAAAATGGTCTCCGTGTATGTATCGTGCTCCACCTTTTCCTCAATCTGAATATTCAGGGGAACACGCTCGGGCATATCACCCAGCAGTTCGGTCAGCTTCTCCTTGACGGCCTGTCTCCAGGGCTCAAAGGGGGCATTTTCATCGAAGGCCAGCAGGGGCTTTCTGGTCTCCAGCAATTTTTCGTGACAAATATCGACAGAAAAACGTTCCATATTGCACACTCTCCTTGATCGTTGCAAAATTAAATTTGAAGAGGATATCGCTCCGCTTCTTTCTATGCTCTATTGTAGCGCAAATATGAAATTTTTCCAGTCCCTTTTTGATTTTTTTAGACAAAAGATATATACGGTTACGCTCTGGGAGAGACCCTTTATTTCACCATTGACGAAATGGAATTTCCATGCTAAAATGTTAAGGCAAAATTCCATATTGTGCTGGTATAGCTCAGTCGGTAGAGCAGCTGATTCGTAATCAGCAGGTCGTGTGTTCGAGTCACATTACCAGCTCCATGTAAAAAACTCTTTTGTCTACCGGACAAAAGAGTTTTTTACAATGATATCCGTTCCTTGCGGAACGGGTGATATATCTTCGATATGATATCCACCTTCGGTGGATGATATATGCCTTCGGCATATGAAGGAACGGATATTATATCATGTTTGCGAAGCAAATATATCATACGGCTTGCCGTATATCATATCGCGCAAGCGATATATCATTGAAAAGAACAACAATTGATGATATAACAATCTTGAAAGAAGGTGCTTTTGTGTCCGAAAACAAATTACTCGGTCTATCTTTCGAATTTGCAGTTGCTATTGTTAATCTTGTGGACGGCGTAACTGCACCCAAAAGTTCGTATATGACCGATCAGCTTGCAAGAGCAAGTACATCAGTCGGTGCGAATATCCATGAGGCGCAATACGCACAAAGCAAGAAAGACTTTGTGGCAAAGTTGGAGATCGCTTTGAAAGAATCTAATGAAACCAGCTATTGGTTGAAATTGATGCACGAAACGAAGAGAATTGATACTCAAACATATCAGTACACAGAAAAGCTGTGCGGCAATATTCGAAGATTACTGATAGCCTCTTGCAAAACCGCAAAGGAGAATTCTAATGACAAGAAATGAGTTTCATTCTGTATGGTTAAGCCATTTCGCAAAAGATATTTCAAGAAAAGATATTGAAAAGTATGTTGTTTCCACGGGGAACTATTTGTGGCATGTGTTTTCCTGGAAACTGCTCGATGAAAAAGCATTTTTGACAGGCAACAGCGCAAGAAAGGCATATGACAAAATCGATAAACATAATGCATTGTATATTGAGTGGTTTGAAGATGACAAAACCAAAGAACTTACTGTAAAACTCAATACCGCAAATGCCCTTGACAAAATGACAGAAATATATGTTGTTGCACCAGATTTCTCATGGACTTACATTAAAACACACGAAAGTATGTGCGGGCCGTATTTTATGAGGCTTTGATTGCGCACCTGTTTGCTTTTCTTACCCACATTTACGCACCGTTATATTGCTCTTTCGCAGAAAAAACACCTTTTGCCCATAAGGCAAAAGTTGTTTTTTATGTTTTAGTCTGTGGAATTTTCCCGCAATAGACCGTATTTGATGTCCCAAAGTTTCTGCGACAGATCTACATAATAGGTCTGAGGATTTTCAAAACGCTTGACCTCATCCCACAGGGAATCCACCTCTTTTTTGCAGTAGGCCTGAATCTCCTGCAAAGAGGGCAGGTCATAGACCAGCTCGCCGTTGCGGAACACAGGCACCTGCAGTTCCCGGGCGGTGTAGTTATACACCCGTTTGCGCTTCCATGTGGCTTCCGGGTCAAAGATGGTGATGTCCTGACTGTCATCCACAGTCTCATCATGGACACACAGGTAGTCGGCCAGTGCCTTGCCCGTATCCCGGGCATAGAAGCGGTAGGTCTTTTTGAAGTGGGGGTTGGTGATCTTGCCTACGTTTTCGCTGATCTTGATCTTGGGCTTGATCTGTCCCTGCTCATCTTCCACCGCCACCAGCTTATACACACCGCCGAAGACCGGCTCGGATTTTGCGGTGATGAGCCGTTCACCTACGCCGAAGAGGTCAATTTTTGCCCCTTGCTGGAGAAGGTCACGGATGATGTATTCGTCCAGAGAGTTGGACGCGGAGATCTGACAGCTCTCCCAGCCGGCTTCGTCCAGCATCTGCCGGGCTTTCTTGGTCAAAAAGGCCATATCGCCAGAATCCAGACGGATACCGCACTTGGTCAGTCCCTTGGGACGCAGGACCTCATTAAACGCCCGGATAGCATCGGGGATACCGCTTTTCAGGGTGTTGTAGGTATCCACCAGCAAGGTGGGGTTGTCGGGGTAGATCTCACAGTAGGTCTTGAAGGCTTCATACTGGGTGTCAAACACCTGCACCCAGGAGTGGGCCATCGTGCCACCGGCACGTACGCCGAAAAGCTGGTCGGAGATGGTACAGGCAGTACCGGCGCAGCCACCGATGTAGGCTGCCCGTGCACCCAGTACCGCGCCGTCCAC
>JAZSAW010000089.1:0-2445 GCA_045602105.1 Candidatus Avilachnospira sp. | reverse complement strand
TGAGGCCGCTGTTCTGGCTCTGCAGGCCGGCGCGGACATGATCCTGATGCCGGCTGATCTGCAAAAGGCTTTTGACGGGGTCAAGACCGCTGTGGATACAGGCACACTGACGGAAGAACGTATCCGGGAAAGTGTCCTGCGGATATTGACGGTGAAATATGAA
Organism: Candidatus Avilachnospira sp.; assembly: GCA_045602105.1. Taxonomy (GTDB): domain Bacteria; phylum Bacillota; class Clostridia; order Oscillospirales; family Oscillospiraceae; genus Avoscillospira. The sequence continues at coordinate 2,282 of JAZSAW010000089.1, read as the reverse complement.
TTGGGAATTCTATTGTAAAACAAAATTGGGAACGGCTTTCAGCCGTTCCCAATTTTTATGCTTTTACTTATTTCCCTTATTGTGCTTCATGCGCTCTGCGTGATCCAGAATACGCTTGCGGATTCGCAGGGTCTTGGGGGTGACCTCCAGCAGTTCATCATCTGCCAGATATTCCAGACTCTGCTCCAGACTCATGATTCGGGGACTGGTCAGGCGCAGAGCTTCGTCAGAGCCGGAAGCCCGCATATTGGTCAGCTGTTTTTTCTTGCAGACGTTGACGGACATATCCTCATTACGGCTGCACACGCCAACGACCATGCCGGCATAGACCGGCGTACCGGCGCCAATGAACAGCGCACCACGATCCTGGGCGTTAAACAGGCCATAGGCACAGGCTTCGCCGGATTCAAAGGCCACCAGAGATCCACTGGGACGGCGTTCGATCTCACCTTTCAGGGGGGCGTAGCTATCCAGAGTGGAGGCCATGATGCCCTCACCGCGGGTATCGGTCAAAAATTCGTTGCGGTAGCCGAACAGCCCCCGGGCAGGCACCAGGAATTCCAGACGCATCCGGCTTCCCACCGGGGTCATGGAGATCAGATCACCCTTACGCTGGCTGATCTTATCGATGACCGCGCCCACACTGGCTTCCGGCACGTCCGCCACCAGCCGCTCGATGGGCTCGCAGAGCTTGCCGTCCACTTCCTTATTGAGCACATGGGGGGTAGACACCTGGAACTCATAACCCTCCCGGCGCATGGTCTCAATGAGGATGGACAGGTGCATCTCTCCGCGACCTGCCACATTGAAGGCATCCGTTCCCTGCTCCGTGACCCGCAGGGACACATCCTTGAGCAGTTCCCGCTCCAGTCTGTCCCGGAGGTTGCGGGAGGTGACGAACTTGCCCTCCTTACCGGCAAAGGGAGAATCGTTGACGGAGAAGGTCATTTCCATGGTGGGGTCCGAGATCTTCACAAAGGGCAGGGGCTCTGCCACGTCCGGCGCGCAGATGGTGCGTCCGATGGTAATATCGGAGATACCGGAGAATGCCACGATCTCACCGGCGGAGGCCTCCTGAATGGGGCTTCTGCCGTGACTGGTGTATTCGTACAGGGCAACGACCTTGGCCTTTTGTTTCATATCCGGGTCATGGAAATCGCAGACTGTGATCTCCTGATTGGCCTTGATGACGCCCCGCTCCACACGGCCAATGGCAATACGACCCACAAATTCGTTGTAGTCGATGGAGGAAATGAGCACCTGCAGAGGGCCGTTCTCATCACCGGCGGGGGGATCGATATAATTAACGATGGTCTCAAAGAGGGGGACCATATCCGTACCCTCCTCATGGGGAGAGTAGGAGGAAATACCACGGCGGGCAGAGCAGAAAATGGTGGGGGATTCAAACTGCTCCTGGGTGGCATCCAGATCCAGCAGAAGCTCCAGAACTTCATCCACCACTTCATCGATACGGGCATCGGGGCGGTCGATCTTATTGACCACCACAATGACCTTGTGTCCCAGCTCCAGCGCCTTTTGCAGGACAAATCGGGTCTGGGGCATAGGGCCTTCGGCAGCATCCACCAGCAAAAGTACGCCATCGACCATCTTCAGGATGCGCTCCACCTCGCCGGAAAAATCCGCGTGGCCGGGGGTATCCACAATGTTGATCTTGGTATCTTTATAGTGTACGGCGGTATTCTTCGCCAAAATGGTGATTCCGCGCTCCCGCTCCAGATCGCCGGAGTCCATGACCCGGTCGGTGGTAACCTGATTTTCCCGATACGCGCCACCCTGCTTCAGCAGTTCGTCCACCAAGGTAGTCTTGCCGTGGTCAACGTGGGCGATGATCGCAATATTCCGAATGTTTTCCTGTGCCATAGCTTTGGCCTCCCAGTTTATGCAGTTTCTCTCAACCATTTATTTTAGCACATATTCCACCGGGTTACAACACAGGGTTTCCAAATTTCACGGTAATTTTTCAGAAAATCTGCACAAAATATCCTGTCTGACGACCCCTGCCCATCACCGCCCAAACCCTATGGGAAATCGGCTGTTTTTGCCAAAAAGTCCTTGACAGTCCGCACTTCCTGTGATATTATCGTAGGGCTGATTGCATCAGTACGCCCCTTGCGGGTCACGCGGGTGTAGTTCAATGGCAGAACCCCAGCCTTCCAAGCTGGTCGCGTGGGTTCGATTCCCATCACCCGCTCCATATGCGCCAGTAGCTCAGTTGGATAGAGCAACTGCCTTCTAAGCAGTAGGCCAGGGGTTCGAGTCCC
>JAZSAW010000088.1:0-10072 GCA_045602105.1 Candidatus Avilachnospira sp. | reverse complement strand
CTGGTGGTGAAGTTCTATTCGCCTATGGCTTCTGTGGCGGAGATGAAGCCCCGCAGAGCCGCTTTTACCAAGGAGCGGATCAATACCCGCCGGATGCAGTGTACCTACGGATGGGACTGGGTGGCCAGATTCCTGACTTGCGGAATTTGCAGACCTGTGTATCTGACCGCGGAGAACGAATTTGCCGTGGAGGATCTCTATATCTACACCAACGCCGTGGATGCCTGCGGTGCGGAGGTTTTTGCCCGGGGCACGTATCGCAACGCCGGATTGGGCGCGGAAGTGACTATCTCTGTGCTGGATCCCGCAGGGAAGACGGTCTATGCCAGAAATATCTATGTGGATACTCCGGATTTTGCTGAGTATATCACCATTCCCCATGCAGAACTTTGGTACCCCGTGGGCTATGGCGCACAGCCTCTTTATACCCTGCGTATGGCCTATAACGGTCAGCGGATAGATACCAAATTCGGTATCCGCACGGTGCGGGTCATGGAAAATCCCGATGAGGTGGGAAGTGAATTCCACCAAAAGTGTGTGGAGATCAAGGATACCCCCAGCGGTCTGGAATATGATTTTAACAACAGCTTTAAGGGCTATACCCTGTTGGTCAACGGTGTGAAGATTCTTTGTATGGGCGCAAACTATGTGCCCACGGAGCCTTTCGTGTCCGAGGAAACTCCGGAAAAGATGACGAAACTTCTGGAAACGGCCAAGGCCTGCGGTGTCAATATGATTCGTGTCTGGGGTGGCGGTATCTTTGAGCAGGACTTTTTCTATGCTGAATGTGACCGGCTGGGCATCATGGTCATTCATGATTTCCTGATGGCCTGTGGACAGTATCCGGAAAATGAGGCGTGGTTTATTGAGCATCTCAAGCAGGAAACTGCTTTTGCGGCAAAGCTCCTGCGCAACCATCCTTGCCTTATGTGGTGGCACGGCGACAATGAAAACGCCATCAACGGCAATGATCTGGATAAGGAATACCGGGGTCGTATCTCCGCTTATGAGGCTATGCTCCCCATTCTCAACAAGCTGGACTATACAAGACGTTTCCTGCCCTCCAGCCCCTACGGTGGCGATCATTTTGCCTCCAAAACTGTGGGTACGACTCACAACACCCAGTATCTGAGCAGTATATTCCAGTACATTCTGGAAACGGAAATGAAGGACTATAAGGAATACTTTAACACTTACACAGCCCGTTTTATTTCCGAAGAGCCGGCTTTTGGTGCAGTGTCCAAAAACTCTCTGCTGAAGATGATGACCGAGGAGGACATCTACGAAGACGGCATGGCCATGTGGTATCACCACACCAAGTCCAATCCCGCCACCAAAGAGATTCTGTATTATATGCTGAACTTTGCGGAAAAGGTCTTTGGTCCGTTCCGGGATGGAAAAGACAGAGTCTTCAAGCTCCAGTATATGCAGTATGAGCAGGTGCGTCTTTCTATGGAACTCTGCCGTAAGGGCGATTGGTTCTGCAGTGGTATCATCTACTGGATGCTCAACGACTGCTGGCCTGCCGCCGCCGGCTGGGCTTTGATCGATTACTACAACTATCCCAAGGCTTCTTATTACAGCTTTAAGCGGGCAGCCAAGCAGGTCATGGCCTCGGCAGATACCAAGGGTGTCGTGGTTTCCAACAGAGGATTGGAGGATAAGACCCTGACCTGTAAGTACCGTCTGGTGAATTTCCGGACAGGAGCGGAAAAGCTTCTGCTGGAGCAGACGGTGCAGACCATTGCCAACCGGTGTGTCAGCATTTCCTGCCCCATTACTTTGGATAGCCAGCAGGTGGCGGTATTCGACCTGTATGAGGATGGTGAACTGTACGACCGGTGCTTCTACAAGGAAGGACGGCTGTTTATGGCTCCCTGTCAGGGCGTGACCTGCACTGCCATTGGAGAAGGCAAGGTCAGGGTAAAGGCAGAGGGCTATGTCCATGCCGTGGAGTTGTCCGGCAACTATGTGTTTGCGGATAATTTCTTCTCCATGTTACCCGGTGAGGAGCGGGTCATCGCCTATACGACCTTTGACCCGGATGTACCGGCAGAGCCTGTGCAGGTCATGGGCTATACCCTGACGGAAGAAAATTAAAGACACGGCAAAATGCCGGAAGCGAAATGCTTCCGGCATTTTTCTTTGCCTGTGCGCATAAGGTGTATGGGAAGTGAAGACATGAAACAAATGACACAAATACTGCCTTTGTTGCCGGATGTATATGCCCGTCAGCTGAGGGGAGAGGAACTGGGAGAAATCGAGGAAGTGCGCCTTTCTGTGGGACAGCCTCTGCGTCTGCGCTTTGCACGGCAGGAGCGGGAACTTTGGCCTGTGGCGGGACGGACGACGGTGGAGGAAGTGTTACAGAGAGCCTGTTATCAGTCGGCTTATGCCTATAACGACACCATCCGGCAGGGCTATGTGACCATTGAGGGCGGTCACCGAATCGGAATATGCGGATTTGGGGTCACGGACCGGGATACGGTCAGCACCATCCGTTCGCCCTCGTCCTTATGTATCCGGGTGGCCCATGAAGTCCTCGGCTGTGCCAACGCGCTTATAGAAACGCTGGACAGGTCCACCCTGATTTTGGGACCGCCGGGCAGTGGCAAGACCACCCTTTTGCGGGATGCGGTGCGTCAGCTTTCGGACAAGCTCCGTTATCGGGTGGGGCTGGCGGACGAGCGGGGGGAGCTTTCTGCCACAGTGGATGCGGTGGCAGGCTTGCAGGTGGGAGGTAGGACGGACGTGCTGGTCAATGTCCCCAAGGATAAGGCTTTGATGATGCTTTTGCGCACCATGAATCCCCAGTGGCTGGCTCTGGATGAGATCACCGCCCCGGCAGACCTGTCGGCCATGGAGCAGGCGGTGTACTGCGGAGTTCGTCTGCTGGCCACGGCTCATGGGGAGGATATGGAGGATTTGAGGAGAAGACCCCTGTATCAAAAGCTTCTGGCAACGGGGGTGTTTCGGCAGGTGGTATTGCTTAGTCGGGACAAGTCCTATGTCATTGAGGAGGTAGGCGGATGAGGCTGGTGGGAATTATAGCCATCGTCCTTTCTGCAGGGTCGGTGGGCTTTCGGATCGCCGGCTCATTGCGTCGGCGGTGCAATATGCTCAGACAGCTCCTTACAGCATTTGGGGTGCTGAAAAATGAGATCGCCTTTTGCGGAACACCTCTGCCTCAGGCCTTTGCTCTCATGGCGGTAACGGTGCAGGATGGCCCGGAGCGGGTGTTTTCCGCCATTGCCAGACAGATGGAGCACCGCCGTTGGTTGACGCCCCACAGTGCCATGGAACAGGCTTTGCGGGATGAGTCGGAGCTGGGGCAGGATGAAGAAGTGGCCAGGCTGTTGCTTGATCTGGCAGCGGGCTTGGGGAAGTATGACCGGGACAGTCAGTTACAGACCCTTGACCGGGTGACCGGGGAACTGCAGAGCCTTTTGCAGACGGCGGAGCAGGAACGCAGTATCCGAAGCCGTACATATAAAACCCTGGGAATCTGCGCCGGTCTGGCGGTGGCGATACTGCTGATATAGGAGTACTATGGAGATTGATTTGATTTTCAAGATCGCGGCGGTGGGGATCGTGGTGTCCATTCTCAATCAGGTGCTGGTGCGTTCCGGACGGGAGGAACAGGCCACCATGACCACGCTGGCTGCTCTGGTGGTGGTGCTGATGCTGGTGGTGCAGAAGATCGCGGAGCTGTTCCAACTGGTGGAAAACCTGTTTCAGTTCTGATGGAGATGGCGGCAAAACTGGCGGCCATGGCCATGATCACGGCGGTGCTGTGTGTCCTGCTCCGGGAAAACGGAAAGGTACAGGCAGTTCTGCTCTCCATGGCAGTCTGCGTGGGGATACTGGTTTTCGGGGTACAGTTTATTTCCCCCATCTGGAAGGTGCTGGAGAAGCTCAGAGAGCTGTCCGGACTGGATGACGCAGTCACAGGACCACTCATGAAAGTTGCGGGTATCGGTCTGCTGACCCAGGCGTCATCAGGGGTCTGCACCGATGCCGGAGAAGGGGCGCTGGCCAAGGCGGTGGAGCTCACAGGGGCGATTTTGGCGCTGTATGTGGCTTTGCCTCTGTTCTCGGCAGTACTCACCTTGCTGGAAAAGCTTCTGGGAGGCGCGTCATGAGAAAACTGCTGATCGTATGTTTGCTGATCGGTCTTTTGACTGCGCCTGTGTTTGCCACAGAAGTTCTGGATGAGCAGGCTGAGCTTTTTGGCGTAGAGGAGTTGGAAAAAGGACTGCCACAGGAGGCGGAAATGGCCATGGACGGGCTTTCTCCCACCAAGCAGACAGGCTTGTGGGAGGGGCTGACCGGGATCTGGGAATCCATCCGCGGGCAAAGTAATGGGATACTCCGGTCATCGGCTTCTCTGATTCTCCGCCTGCTGGCCATTGTCATGCTCTGCCGTCTGGCAGAGGAGGGGCAGAGCGAGCCTATGCGCCGTTCCGCGGCTATGGCGGGAGCATTGGGGGTAGCAGCCTGTTGCGCCACAGATCTGCGGGGCATGATCGGTCTGGGACAAAAGACTGTAGAGGAGCTTCTTGCTTTTACGGATCTGCTTTTGCCGGTCATGGCTTCTGCCACAGCGGCCGGAGGGGCAACGGTCTCTGCCGGAGGGATGTATGCGGTGGCGGTGGTGTTCTCCGATCTGCTTATGCGTTTTGGAAAACGGTTGCTGATCCCGGCAGTCTACGGCTATCTGGCGCTGGCACTGACCGACAGCGCAGTGCAGGAGGAACGGTTAAAGAAACTGCGGGAGCTGTTGGGCTGGTGCGTGCAGAAACTCCTGCGAACAGGAATGTACCTGTTTACGGGCTTTCTGGCTGTGACGGGACTGCTTTCCGGTACGGCGGATGCTGCGGCCCTGAAAGCGACCAAGGCGACCTTGTCCGGGATGATTCCCGTGGTTGGTGGCATTATTTCCGAGGCGGCGGAGACTGTTCTGGCCGGAGCGGGACTGCTGAAAAGCGCAGTGGGTACTTACGGTATGCTGGCGGTAGCAGCCATTTTTTTACTGCCGTTTTTACGAATGGGGGCACAGTTTTTGGCATTTAAGTTGACGTCGGCTCTAAGTGGCGTTCTGGGTAGTCGTCTGACGGGACTGCTTACTGCGGTTTCGGAGGCCATGGGCTTTATGCTGGCGCTCACCGCCAGTTCTGCCCTGATGTGCCTGCTGTCGTGCTGTTTCCTTATGAAGGTGAGCGTCCTGTGACCGGGAGCGTGCAGGGCTACCTGCTTTCTGTTTCCGCTGTTGCGATTCTGCTTTCCCTGATACAAAGCATCCTGCCCCAAAACGCCATCCGGCGAATCGCGACCTTTGCCGGGGGACTTGTGCTGATATTGGCGGTGATCTCTCCTGTTTTACACCTTACGACGGAGGATCTGCAGGAGATCAGCCGGGAGCTTCAGGCAGACCGGCAGGAGCTGGCGCTTCGGGTGGAGGATGGAAACCGGCAGATCATGGGGTCGCTCATAAAGGAAAACTGTGAGGCATATATATTGGACAAAGCCGGACAACTGGGAATGTCCCTGACCGCCAGAGTAGCGGTATCTCAGGATGGGCAGTATCCTGTTCCGGTGAAGGCGGTGCTCACGGGGAAGTTTACTCCGGCACAGCAGATGGCGCTCAGCGATGAGATCACAGAAGCACTGGGTATTGCGTCCCATGAACAGGAGTGGCGTGTATGGTAAGCAGGGAACAGACAAAACAAAAGCTCAGGAGCATCTGGGCAAAGTTTGGGGCATACAAGTACACTCTGCTGATCCTGCTTCTGGGGGTGGGTCTGATGATCATCCCCGGAAAGGCAGAGGAAACCGAGCTTCCTCAAACCCAGACCACTGCTCCGGCAACAGAGGATCTGGAGATCCGGCTGGAGGAGCTTCTTCGCCGGGTGGCGGGAGCAGGGGAGGTGGAGGTACTGCTGACACTGGCAGAGGGGACGGCCTATGAGTACCAGTCTGATGTGCAGGAGAGCACGGAGCAGGCAGAAAGCCAGCTTCAAAAGGAAACCGTGCTCGTCCAGCGGGGAAACGGTCTGGAAGAACCGGTGACCGTCCGCACCCGCTACCCCATATATCGGGGAGCGGTGGTGCTTTGTACCGGCGCAGACCGGGCTTCTGTGCGTCTGGATGTGGTCAAGGCTGTATCCAGTGTCACAGGGCTTGGGAGCGATAAAATCAGCGTGATCAAAATGAAAGAGCATTAGGAGGATATGAGTATGAAAGCATGGAAACGAAATGCCATCGTGGCAACGGTCCTGGTGCTGATCTGCGCCGGCGTCTACCTGAACTGGGATGCCACCCAAAATCAGCCGGTAGACCTGACGGAGACACTGGATGCCGAGCAGGTCATGAGCGAAGCGGTCTTTACCCTGACTGAGGAAGCAGGGACAGAAGAACTGGCATCCCAGACTGCTCCGGCAGAGGACTACTTTGCCCAGATTCGTCTTAGCCGGCAGGAGGCTCGGGACAGTGCGGTGGAGATGTTGCAGGAGACCATTGCCTATGAAGATGGCAGTGATACCGCAAGTACCGCAGTCACCAGTCTGGATATGCTGGTCAGTGACGCATTGGCAGAATCCCAGATCGAAAGTCTGGTCATTGCCAAGGGCTACGCCGACTGTGTGGCTTACATGACGGAAAACGGGATTCAGGTGGCAGTTTCCGCTCCCAGTGAGGGCTTGGCGACTACCGATGCGGCGCTGATCTCCGATATTGTCATCAGCCAGACGGACTACGAAATGGACGATATTCGAATCATTGAGGTGAAATAGTTGCGTTTTTCGCAAATTGTGGTATAATGCACTTATGAAACCAGCGATGGTACACGGAGGTCGTCACAATGAGCGATAACAAAGAATACGTATCTCAGAATCTGGAAAACGGCACCATCAATATCTCCGAAGAGGTCATTGCATCTATTGCCGCTATGGCGGCGCAGGATGTGGAGGGCGTCTACGGTCTCGGTGGTGGCGCAGCCTCGGAGCTGAGCAAGCTGACCAAAAAGACTTCGGGCAGAGATGTCCGCGTTGTGATCTCTCAGGAGGATGAGATCTCCATCGACTGCTATGTGGTGGTCCTCTACGGCTGTTCCGTAGTGGATGTGGCCAAGGCAGTGCAGGAGGCCATTACCTCTACGGTGGAATCCACCACCGGACGGAAAGTCCGGGATGTCAATGTCAGCGTAGGTGGCATTTCTCTGCCCCGCAACACAAAAAAATAAGGAAAAATAGACCCTTTGTGCAAACAGAGGGTTTATTTTTTTGACTTCATTCGGTATAATGAGGAAAAGAAAACTACCTGAGGAGAACGCTTATGACCAGATCCAATGCCAGAGAGATCGTTTCCCATCTGATTTTTGAGATGAACTTTACAGAGGATTCCCCCAAGGACTTGGTGGACGCGGTCATGGAGCCGTCGTATTATGATTCTCTGGCGCAGGAAACGGATATTTATGCCCGGCGCCCCGATGAGAAGCAGTTGGCGTATATCCATGAGGCTGTGGCGGGCATCCGGGAAAAGCAGGAGGAGCTGGACGGCTATATCGGCAAGTATGCCATCAACTGGAGTGTGTCCAGAATCTCCAAGGTCGCCAGAGCGATTTTGCAGGTGGCCATGTACGAGGCTCTGTATGTGGAGGATGTGCCGGTCAGCGCCGCCATCAATGAGGCTGTGGAGCTGACCCGGAAGTATGAGGACGAGGACGTGGTGTCCTTTGTCAACGGTATTCTGGGCTCTTTTGCCCGGGAACTGGAGCAGAAATGATGGTCCTGGGGTTTGATACCAGCAACTATACCACCTCTGTGGCGCGGTTTGACGGCGTTCACGGAGAAAACCGCTCCCGACTTTTGGATGTGCGTCCGGGAGAACTGGGCCTGCGCCAGAGCGATGCGGTGTTCGCCCATGTAAAAAGACTGCCGGAACTGGCGGAGGCGCTCTTTGCCGAAACCGGCTCATCCGGTGTTCGTGCCATCGGTGTCAGCACCCGTCCCAGAGCAGTGGAGGGGTCTTATATGCCCTGTTTTCTGGCCGGTGTATCTGTGGCCAGGACAATGGCTTCCGCTCTGGGCGTGCCCTGTTATGCGTTTTCGCATCAGCAGGGCCATATTGCTGCCAGTTTGTGGTCGGCAGGGCGGATGGATCTGATGGAAAAGCCCCATCTGGCGTGGCACTTATCCGGTGGGACGACGGAACTGCTTCTGGTCGAGCCGGAGAAGCGCAATGTCTGCGCCACCCGTATTGGCGGAAGCAGTGATATTTCCGCGGGACAGATCATGGACAGAACAGGCAAGCTTCTGGGTTTGCCCTTTCCCTCGGGTAAGGCTCTGGATGAGCTGTCCCGGCAGGGAAAAGAGAAGTTTTTCAAGGTAAAAACCAAGGATCTGACCATATCCTTTTCGGGTTTGGAGAATAAAATTGCGGAATATGCCCGGGAGAATGACCCGGCAGATACGGCTTCTTATGCCGTCCGTTCCGTGTGTGATGTGATCATTCGTACCACCCAAGAAGCCATGGTGCAGTATCCGGGGCTGGAAGTGGTGTTTTCCGGAGGCGTGGCGTCCAACCGGCTGCTCAGGGAGCTTTGTCAGCCCATATCTCCGGTTTTTGCCCAGCCGGCTCTGTCTACGGACAATGCCATGGGTATCGCTGTACTTACCTGGATGCAGGAGGCGCTATGAGAGGGGAAGTCCTGTCCGTTTCGGATGTCAACAACTACATCAAGACCCTTCTGGATCGGGACGGTATCCTCACCGGTCTGTGTGTCCGGGGAGAGGTGAGCAATTATAAGGTCTATCCCTCCGGTCATCACTATTTTACCCTGAAGGATGCCGGCGGGGCACTGCGGTGTGTCATGTTCAAGGGCAGTGCCATGGCTTTGCGCTTTCGTCCGGAAAACGGCATGAAAGTGGTTGCCATGGGTCGGGTGTCTGTGTTTCCCCGAGATGGCGCGTATCAGCTCTATTGCGAGGCTCTGTCTCCGGAAGGCATAGGAGATCTGTATGTGGCCTTTGAACAGCTTAAGGCCAAATTGCAGGCAGAGGGTCTGTTCGACCCCGCGTATAAAAAGCCCATCCCGGCCTTTCCTCAGCGGATCGCCATCGTCACATCTTCCGCCGGAGCGGCCATCCATGATATGCTTCGGATACTGGGCAAACGCTACCCCTTGGCCAAGGTCATCTTGTTGCCTGTGCGGGTGCAGGGAGTGGAAGCCCCGCCGGAGATCTGTGGTGCGATACGTTATGTAAACCGATTTGAGTTGGCGGATGTGATCATCACCGGTCGTGGCGGTGGCTCCATGGAGGATCTGTGGGCGTTTAATGACGAGCAGGTCGCCCGGACGATTTTTGCTTCCCGGATACCGGTGATCTCCGCTGTGGGACATGAGCCGGATGTGACCATTTCCGATTTTGTGGCAGATCTGCGGGCAGCTACGCCGTCCAATGCGGCGGAGCTGGCAGTGACGGATCAGGCGGAACTGCGCCAGCAGATTCGCTCTCTGGAAAGCCGACTGCAACAGGCCATGACCCGGCAGTTAAAGCTCTCCCGTCAGCGGTTGGAGAGCCTGAAAGAAAAGCGGGTACTGCAAAGTCCCCTGAACTATCTGCAGGATCGCCGGGTACTATTGGACTATCAGCAGACCCGCCTGTCATCCTGCGTCCGCCAGATGCTTGGCGGTCAGCGTCAGCGTCTGGTGGCGCTGGCAGCGGGTCTGGATGCCATGAGTCCCCTGAAGGTCTTTGCCCGGGGATATTCCATGACCCGGAAGGAAGGACAGGTGGTGACCGATGCCTCGGCTCTGCGACCGGGAGATCTGGTCACAGTGAGCCTAAATAGCGGTGAAATCGACGCGACGGTGCAGACCGTCAGAGGAGGAGAGTCCCATGAACTTTGAACAGTCCCTCAAGCGTTTGGAGGAGATCGTCCGGCAGATGGAGCAGGGAAATGTTCCGCTGGAAGAATCCCTGAAGCTTTTTGAAGAAGGCACGGCGTTGGCCGCTGCCTGCAGTACCCAACTGGATGAAGCGGAGCTGAAGGTCGTGCGCCTGATGAAGGG
>JAZSAW010000087.1:0-6971 GCA_045602105.1 Candidatus Avilachnospira sp. | reverse complement strand
CAGCGTTCGTCCTGAGCCAGGATCAAACTCTCAATAAATGGTATTAAAAGAGCCATAGCTCTTATAATCATTCATCAAGTATTTGCTCTTAGCAATTACTCAAGAAATTCGTTGGCTATTCTCGCAATGTCTTTTGACATTTAAGAACAACTTTAATTAAAATTGTCCAAGGTGCTTGTTCATGTTTACGTTGTTTAATTTACAAGGTACACTGGGCGTTTTCGCCGGTGTTGCTCAGAAGTGAGCTTGCTTATGTTATCACATCACTTTTCCCTTGTCAACCCTTTTTTCACATGATTTTTCAAAAAATTTTTATTTTCTTTCCATGGCGTTTTTTTAGCAAAAAAGCGGGACGGCCAATGCCGTCCCGCTTGGTTAAAATCTTGATCAGTTCGCGTCTTCCAGCAGACCGTAGCCACCGTCGTTGCGCCGGTAAACCACGCAAAACGCACCGTCGGCGTCCTCATTCCGGAAGGCAAAGAAGTTATGCTCCAGCAAGTTCATCTGCAGGATTGCCTCTTCCCGGGTCATGAGCTTCATATTGAAGCGTTTGGTCCGCACGATCTCAAAGGTGTCCTCGGGCTCATCGGGCACAAAGGAGGAGACGGTCTCGGGCTCCCGCACAAAAGCATCCTGACGAAGCCGTTTGGCAAGTCTTGTCTTGTTCTTGCGGATCTGCCGTTCGATGGTGCTGACGCAGGCATCGATGGAGGCAAACATATCAGAGGTGCTTTCGCTGGCCCGGAAGTAGGTACCGCCGGCATGGACCGTGATCTCTACATTGTTCCGGTTTTTCTCCACGCTGAACGTGACAAGTGCTTCGGCGTCGTCCCTGAAGTAGCGTTCCAGTTTCATGTCCTTCTTTTCAGCATAGGCATGAACATTGGCGGGCAGGCTGACTTTTTTCTCGGCGTAGCGGAAATTCATAATCGTCGCTCCTTTCTGTTGGACACGAAGCAGTTCTCTGCTTCTTGTGCATATTATACCACAAAACTCAAAAAAGTCTAGTGCCAAACAGTGAAAATCACCAAGAAATTATTCTTCCTCCCGCTCGGACTCTTCCATAAGACCGATCATCACCGATTGATAGATGGTTTCGGCGTTTCGCATATACGCCCGCTCCAGACGGCGGGCCTGACTGAGAGATGGCGCAAAGACCTCCAAATTCATGATGGGGCCCTGTAGGTCATCCAGACCCATGTGCACCATATAATCTCCATTTTCATTCTGAGTAATGTCGGTACGAAGGAACTGCTCCCGCTTATTCTTGCGGTTACGCCTTTCCACGGCGGTCTTTGCCCTCTGCATCACCGGAAACGCGATCCCATCCCGGGTGATCTCCTCAGTCTCCCGACCTTTCTCCGTAATGGCGTATCTGTCCTCTTCCACCTCCATTAGGTGGCCGGTCTTTACCATCTCGGGGATGGCTTGCTTCACATCGAAATAACTCAGGCAATCATCCTGATAGCACAGCTCGTAAATGTCCTGGGCAGAGATAGGCTTCTCGATCAGGGACATCACATATAAAATGAGGATCTTCACATCCAGAATACTGCGTATAAATCCGTGCGGTTCCATGGTAAACCTCCTGGAAAACTTTTCTGCAATATAGTTCATTTTACCACATCCGCCCTGCTCCCGCAAGGGGTACAGGGGCTTCCTCCTGTCTATTGGAAGGCATTTCCACTTGAAATCTTAGCAAAACTGGGGTTTAATGGGCGAGCAAGGAGGTATTTGCTATGAAAAGAAAGATTTTCACACTCGTATTGGCAGTCGCCCTGGTGGCTTCCCTGGCTCTTCCGGCTTATGCCGCCGAGCCTGTCTGTAAGCAATTTACATGGAATTGCCCCACCTTGGACTTTATCTGCCAGCTCCCCTGCCTGAATCCGTGTCAGAAGCCCTGCGTGCCGGACACGCCGGAGCAGGAAGAGACGCCCTCTGTTCCCGAAGCTCCTGAACAGGAGGAAACGCCCTCTGTTCCTGAGACTCCTGAACAGGAGGAAAAGCCCCCCGTTCCTGAGACTCCTGAGCAGGAGGAAAAGCCCCCTGTTCCCGAGACTCCTGAGCAGGAGGAGACCCCCTCTGTTCCTGAGGCTCCTGAGCAAGAGGAGACGCCCGAAGCAGAGGCCATGACCCAGATGGAAAAGTCCGCCAGCGAACTGGTCAACACCTACCGTGCAGAAAACGGTCTGGAGCCCCTGACCATCTCTGCCGAGCTTTCCGTCAAGGCGAGAATCAAATCTCAGGATATGCGGGACAACGGCTACTTCGACCACAACTCCCCCACCTACGGATCTCCCTTTGATCTGATGAAATCTCTGGGCATTACTTACCGCACGGCGGGTGAGAACATCGCCATGGGCTATACCAGCCCGGAAGCTGTGGTCAGCGCCTGGATGAACTCTCCCGGTCACAGAGCCAATATTCTCTCCACCAGCTATACCAACATGGGTATCGGCTTCGTGGACGGCTACTGGACTCAGTGGTTCATCGGGTAACACACATAAACCGGCAAGGATACTTCCTTGCCGGTTTTGTCTATTGTATTTACCCCATCAGACCCACGCAGTCAAAATAAGGTTTGGTGGCGATCAGGGCTTTATTTGCCTTAAAAGGATCGTGAGCCAGAGTGACCACGGCGAAATCACACTGCGCCATGGCGTCTTCCAGAGCATAATTGGCAAAGCCCGCCACATCACCCTGCACAAAGGGCTCGCAGGCCAAGACCTCATAACCCCGCTCACGGAGGATCTTCGCCAGAGCCACAGAGGGGCTCTCCCGAATATCATCGATATTGGGCTTGAAGCTCATGCCCAACACCGCGACCTTGCTGCCGGGTTTGACCTCCTGTGCCACCCGGTCAGCAACCCAGCCGGGCTTGCCGTCGTTGATCATTCTCGCCTGACAGATCAGAGGGGTGATGTCCTCAAATTTTTCATGGATAAACCAAGGATCAACAGCAATACAGTGACCGCCCACGCCGACGCCGGGGGT
The DNA here is from genome assembly GCA_045602105.1 of Candidatus Avilachnospira sp. Taxonomy (GTDB): domain Bacteria; phylum Bacillota; class Clostridia; order Oscillospirales; family Oscillospiraceae; genus Avoscillospira. The sequence goes on along the minus strand of JAZSAW010000087.1, from coordinate 3,977 downwards.
ATGGACATTGACCCGAGGATGGCAGTTGGCCAACTGCACCAGTTCAAACACATCGATACCCATCCGGTCGCAGACCTTGCTGAGCTCGTTGGCATAAGCGATGTTGATGTCCCGATAGGTGTTTTCCACCAGCTTGCACATTTCCGCCGTCAGATCATCGGTGACTCGAATTGCGCCCTTGGTGACCACGGGGGTATAGATGGACTTGGCATACTCCGCCGATTCCCGGCGATTGGAGCCGATGATGCGGTCATTTTCCCGCAGTTCCAACAGCATCCGTCCGGGGATGATTCGCTCGGGGCAGTGGGCAACCATAAATTCCTCCGGGGCATGTCCGCTGACTTCCGCCACAATAGACTCCACCAGACGGGTAGAGCCGGGAGGAGAAGTGGACTCCAGCACGCACAGGTTTCCTGCCTGCAGGACACCGCCCACACTGCGGGCGGCAGATTCCACATACCGCATATCCGACACCCGCTTACCCTCAGGGGTATCCCGATGGGGCGTCTGGACGCAGATAATAAACACATCTGCCGGCTCAGGCTGGGTGGTAAAGTGGAGCTTGCCCATAGCCAGAGCCTGAGTCAGAGCTTCCTGAAGTCCGGGCTCTACGATATGAATCTGCCCGGCATTGAGTTGTTTTACCACAGCTTCCTGAATATCGAAACCGCAGACCTCGTAACCGGCCAGCGCAAAGGTGACAGCAGTGGGCAGACCGATATAGCCACAGCCCATAATTTCTATCTTTTTCATATACCTACTCTCCTGTTTTCCGCGAAAAAGGCATTTCTGGCGCTATCATACCGCAGAAATCAAGCATTTGCAAGGAGTTCCTCCACCTTATCCGTCTTTTCCCAAGGCAGGGACAGATCCGCACGGCCAAAGTGACCGTAAGCGGCAGTCTGGGCGTAGATGGGACGGCGCAAGCCCAAGGTTTCAATAATGGCGGAAGGGCGCAGATCAAAGCACCGGCTGACCAGTGCGCTGAGCTCATGATCGCTCATCTTACCTGTGCCGAAGGTCTCCACCAATACGGACACGGGCTTTGCCACACCAATGGCGTATGCCAGCTCGATCTGACACTTGGAGGCCAGTCCGGCTGCCACGATATTCTTTGCCACATAGCGAGCCATATACGCAGCGCTTCGATCCACCTTGGTGGGATCCTTGCCGGAGAAAGCGCCGCCACCGTGGCTGGCGTAACCGCCGTAAGTGTCCACGATGATCTTCCGTCCCGTCAGGCCCGTATCACCCACAGGTCCGCCGATGACAAACCGCCCGGTAGGATTCACCAGAAAACGGGTGTTCCCATCCACCAGATGGGCAGGCAGCGTAGGCTTGATGATTTCCTCAATAATGGCTTCCCGCAGGTCGCCGATGGCAATGTCCTCGCTGTGCTGAGTAGAGATGACCACGGTGTCAAACCGTTCCACCTTGCCGGCTTCATCATACTGGACAGATACCTGACTCTTGCCGTCGGGTCTGAGCCAGGACAGTTTGCCGGTCTTACGGGCCGCAGACAGAGCCCGGCTGAGCTCATGGGCATACTCGATGGGCGCAGGCATCAGCACATCGGTCTCATCGCAGGCAAAGCCGAACATCATGCCCTGATCGCCAGCACCGGTGTCACCGGCCTGATCGTAGGAGCTGTCAACACCCATGGCAATATCCCCGGACTGCTCGTCAATGGCGGTCATGACGGCGCAGGTGTTGCCGTTGAAGCCGGCTTCGGGGCTGTCGTAGCCGATGTCGCACAGGGTCTTTCGTGCCACGGCGGGAATATCCACATAGCAATTGGTGGAGATCTCACCCATGACCATGACCATACCGGTGGTGGCGGCACATTCACAGGCTACGCGGGCTGTGGGATCCTGTGCCAGAATGGCGTCCAGAACGCCATCGGAGATCTGGTCGCAGACCTTATCGGGATGACCCTCCGTAACAGATTCCGAAGTAAAAATTCTCTTTTTCCAGTCCATATCCATCTTCCTTACTTCATAAAATTCAACAAAAAATACGCCCCGTCGGACGACGGCGCGCAACCTAAGTTTTTTCCTCATCTCTCGCTACACCGTCGGATTTGGCACCTTACTTACGCAGGTTGCCGGGCTTCACAGGGCCGATCCCTCCACCACTCTTGATAAGGCATATTCAATATTTAGCTACATTATAGACTGTCTGCGGAATTTGTCAAGGGGTTTTGTCTAATTTCCGGGAAAATGTTCATAATTCCTTTATGGACTTTTTTCCAATTCTGGTCTACAATGGTTTCACTGCAAAGGAGGTCGTCCTGTTGAAGAATTTTCGCCGTGATTTTGAGCGGTTCTGCTACCGTCACCAATATAAAGGCATCCCCAATCTGATGCTCTATGTGGCACTGGGTACAGCTCTGGTCTACTTTATCGCTCTCATTGACCCCAGTGGGCTCTTTGTCAGCTATCTGCGTTTTAACCGTGAAGCCATTTTCCATGGTCAGGTCTGGCGACTGGTGAGCTATATTTTCGTCCCCTCGGATGTCAATCCCCTGTTTCTGGCCATTTCGTTGTATTTTTACTATATCATCGGACGGATGATTCAGAGCAGTTGGGGCGTGTTCCGGTTTAACCTGTATTACTTTGCCGGTGTGCTTCTGACGGATCTTGGCGCTCTGATTTTGGGCGTAAACGCCACCATCGGTTATCTCAACCTGAGCCTGACCCTGGCCTTTGCCACCATGTTCCCGGAAAACCGGGTGCTTCTGTTTTACATTATCCCCATCAAGATGAAATATCTGGCGTGGTTTTACTTCGCCCTGACCCTTATCCAGCTTTTCTCCGGCAACCTCTTCCCCCTGTTTGCCCTGCTGAATTACCTTTTGTTCTTTGGCGGTGATGTCTGTAAGGTGCTTCCGGATTTCCTGCAACCCCGCCGGAATAAAAAGTCCTTTGGGAGCTTTGCCAAAAAGTCCCGTCCCGATCCCAACTGGGCAAAGGATTACCGCAGTAAGACCGGCGAAAAGCCCTACCGGCATAAATGCACCGTCTGCGGTCGGACGGACACCACCGACCCTCAGCTGGAGTTCCGCTACTGCTCCAAATGCAACGGCTATTACTGCTATTGCATGGAGCACATCAATGACCATGCCCATGTAGAATAATCAATGCCGACCTGTGCAAACAGGCCGGCATTTTTCTTAAAATCGGTGACGGATCTCCGCCGCACCAGTCAGCAGTATGTTATCTGTCTGTTCCCCCAGACACAGGCGAAGCTGGGCATATTCCTCCGCCACCGCCTGTCCGTGGTACACGGCGTAAGCTCCCGCATCTGTGCCCAAGGCAATTTTTGCGCCCAGTTTCGCCGCCAATGCCACATTGTCCCGCTGGAGCTGAGCCAGAGGCTTCAGCACTTCATCGGGAAAACGCCCCAGACCCACCAGATTACTGACGGTGCAAATGGTAGGCACCCAGACCGCTCCGCTTTCCGCCAGTTGGTGGAGGGTTTCTTCGTCCAGATACGCCCCATGCTCAATGCTGTCCACCCCCGCCCGCAGGGCATTGGATACGGCCTCCACGCCGTTGGCGTGCGCCATGACCGAAAAGCCCATGTCATGGGCAATGGATACCATATCCCGGCAAAGCTCGTAACTGCAAGGGGTGTCAGTCACCACACCGAAACGGTCAAAGTCCATCAGCCCGGAGACCATGATTTTGACAAAATGCCCGCCTCGACTCTTTACCTCGTCCACCAGCGCCCGGTACTCTGTCAGATCAGAAAAGCCCCGACCCAAAAAACAGCCGTAATGTCCCTGCCGGCAGATGTTGAACACCGGTGTGCGGTAGATGATGCCGTATTCCTCCGCCAGTTGGGATGCGCGCAAGCCCACGCCCCACGCATCTCCGCCATCCCGAAGAAAGGTCGCTCCTCGGTTTACATAATTTTGTAATCGACCGCGGATCAGTTCATCATCGGGCTTTTCCTTTTGATGGTCAATGGCGGCG
>JAZSAW010000086.1:0-22465 GCA_045602105.1 Candidatus Avilachnospira sp. | reverse complement strand
ATCTGCAAAGCTTACGTGCAGATGGGTGTTTGAGCCCATCATTTCTGTCACTTCGATAACGCCTGAGAATCCGGTATCATCATCGCTTAGTACCACATGTTCCGGGCGAATTCCCAGCCGTACAGTCTGGGACTGAACATTCTTGGCAGACAAAGCCCTTTGCTGATCTTGTGAAAGGAATAACCGCTTCCCTGCCAGCTCTATAAAGTATTCTCCCTGACAGACGAGCCTTGCATCGAAGAAATTCATCTGTGGCGTTCCAATGAATCCGGCAACAAATAAATTGGCGGGATGATGAAAAACCTCTCTGGGCGTCCCGATCTGCTGAACATGCCCCTCTTTCATGATGACCATGCGGTCACCCAGGGTCATGGCCTCTGTCTGGTCATGGGTCACATAGATAAAGGTGGTCTGTAGCTTTTGTCGTAGCTTGATGATCTCAGTTCGCATCTGATTGCGAAGTTTTGCGTCCAGATTGGACAGAGGCTCATCCATGAGAAAAACCTTGGGCGTGCGCACGATGGCACGACCAATGGCCACACGCTGACGCTGACCGCCGGACAGCGCCCGGGGCTTACGCCGAAGAATATCGGTGATGTTGAGAATCTCCGCAACCTCACGCACTTTCTGATCAATGACCCGGCGGGGCAGTTTCCGGAGCTTCAGACCATAGGCAATGTTATCATATACGGTCATATGGGGATACAGGGCATAGTCCTGAAAGACCATGGCAATATCTCTGTCTTTGGGCGGAATACGGTTGACCACTCTATCTCCTATGGAGATCTCCCCTTCTGTGATCTCCTCCAGACCTGCGATCATGCGCAAGGTGGTGGATTTTCCGCATCCCGAAGGACCGACAAGGACGATAAACTCCTTGTCCTTGATCTCCATGGAAAAATCCTCTACGGCAACGACTGAGGAATCATAGATCTTTTTTACATGGTTCAGGGTGATACCGGCCAAGGTCTACTCCTCCCCTTTCTGTGCATAGTTTCGTTCTCGTTTTTGTTCCAAAAAGTTGTGATAACTGGCGGGAATCTTCTGCTTTAGCCGACGATACAGGGAAATAAAAAACTCTATCAGAAAATATCCGCCGGTAATTGCCGGAGAAAGTGCGAAAATGATCATTAAAACCAGCAAAAGAGCCAGAATATCCTCTGTCAGGCGGACTGCATTTTCCCAGTAGGGATAGATCACGCCGTTGTTACGCATTGACCGCAGACCGTAGTCCCCCACTACCTGGAACAGACTTTTTGCCGAATATCGACTGCTGTTTTCCACCAGGTCGCCAAATCCTGTATCAAAGTTATCCCTGACCAGCTCACGGCCAAAGCCGGAAATCATATCCGGCAAAACGATCTCATAGCAGGTAATACCGGACTTTGTCAAATCATGAAAGGCGCTGTAGGAGAGAAACAGCCCCGGGCCGTCCAGATACGCCTTGCGGGAGGCAAAATCCGTCTCACGGCGGACTACACCGGCTACATAACAGGGCTTTCCTCCGATGGCCACAGACATTCCCGCAACGTCAGAGCTTCCAAAAAGCTGCCAAGCCAGTGTTTCGTCCAGCACCACCCTGTCCTGCATCAGATCGCTTTCGGCAATATAGCCTCCGGAAAGGAGCGTCAGGGGGTGAAACTGAAAGAAATCTCCCCCCACACCAATGACTGTTACCTCAGCAGAGCCGTGCTGTCCGGTGACCTGTAACCTTGCTGAGCCACTATATGCATCGACATAGAGCCGTCTCCCCTCTTCCGCTTTTAAAGAGGCTTCAAGGAGCTTCCGATCCAGAGTGTCCCGGAAAACACGGATGTCATCCTGTGTTTTGGGATCATTTACCGGGAGATAACAGGCAATCTGGGTAAAGCGCATTTCGCTGTCTCCCCGCCAGCGTTTGGCGGTCTGCACCCAGTCCAGCGTTCCGGAAATACGGAAAAAGACCAGAGCGCAGATCAGGAGCAATACCAGAAATATCCCATTCAGGCAGGCAAAACGCCACCGTTTCTTATCTACCCTGATGTTCATCCGTTATCCACCAGCCTGACCTGATCGCCGGCTTCAATGGGCGCGGACGATGTTGTGATGACGAAATCTCCGCCGGAAAGACCGCTGACCGCAGTGGTGGTATCATCGGAAGCCAAAATATTCACATCAGCCCGTGTCGCCACATAGCGGTTGCCCAGAGGGCTGTTCTTCGCCATGACCACCAAAACAAATGAGCCATTGGCATCGGAACGGATCGCGCTGTTGGGAACCAAGTTATCATAATTGGCACTGCGTTGCCCGATAGACAAAGTCAGATTGGCGCCGGGCTCTATGCCATCGCCGGTAAGTCTGAACACCAAAACCTTACCACGACCGGGATTTTGGGGATCGTTGATAATATTCTCCAGAACAGCAGTGATGTCATTGGACCAGTAGTTGGTAATATCGGCTGTATCACCGATTTTTACCTGTCTGGCCTGTTCAGCAGTGACGGGAATGTTCAGCGTATAGCCCCGGTCGGCTTCAATAATGGTTATGACAGGTGTTTGGGCAACGGCAGTATTTCCGGCGGAAATATGTATCGTTTCCACCACACCGGCAACATCGGATCTTATCTCCTGACCGTCGGCATCTGCGGAAAGCTCCGCCACAAGCGCCTGCTGTGCGGCAATGGCTTCTCTGGCATGCTGAAGATCCAGAGATTCCGTGTCGCCCAGATTGGTCTGGAAAACCTTATCCTCCAGAGCCTGCTGGGCAGAGATCAGTGTCTCCCCTGCCGTAGCCGCCAGACGAAGCTCGTCCACGACAGCCTGCTGGTCTGAAACCGCCTGCTTTGCCCGTTCTGCGTAAGCTTTGCAATGCTCCAATTCCTGTTCAAGGTAGGACGCGTTCGCTTGGCAGGTTTCCATTTCCCCTCTGGCATCCCTTAGCTCCTTCAGCTGAGGCAACAATTCGGCTCTGGCTACCTTAACAAAGGCGCTTCTGATCTCTTCTGCCAAAGACAGATCCTCCGAAGTTTCAGACAACTGCATATAATACTGAAGCTGACCAGCGCCGGAATAGACGTCGGCGCATATCTCCATGGCGAGAGGGTCGTTATTCGTATACTCCAGAAACAGCCCGTACTGTTCATGTTCCCGGGCGGTAACTGTGCCCGCATAGGAGATCTCCTCGATCAGCCGTTCCAATTCCCAATCAGAACGGAAGTCACCGAGAAGATAGTCGTTTTTACTTAGGGCGTCCTCCAGAAGGGCGATCTGCCCCTCCAAGGCGGAGATCTTGCTCATGGTATCGGTATAGCCGGAATTTGCACTGGCGTCAGTATAGTCCTGCTGGGCTTCCTCGGCAAGCTGCTGCCGGTACTGCAGTTCCGCCTCCTCCGTTTTCAGCTCCAGCGCGATCTGACTGGGGTCACCACTGCTATACAGGCGGAACACAGCCAGCGCATCATCATATGCCTGACGGAGCTTGTCCACCTCACGGCTGTCGGTGGCAGTGCCGTTGGAGGCAGTGACCAGACTTTTCTGATAGTTGAGCTCCATATCCCGGAGAGTCTCCTGAGCCTGCTTCAGCTCACTGCTCTCCATCTCCTCCAGGGTAAATAGCACATCACCAACGGATACCTTGTCCCCTGTCCGCACCAGCACACTGCGAATCTTACGGCTCTGGTTCAAGGTGACATCGTAGGATTCCTTGGCTGTGACCGTTGCGCTGCCTCGTATCTTCGCATTGATGCTACCCGATTGCACATACTCCGTTGCAACCTCAGGCAGGGAACGGTTCATAATGGTATTGGAGAAAAAAGTCAGCAGGAGCAGGACGGTCAAAAAGATGATGGTCGCGGTCTTGACCCACTCGCGACGTTTTGTTTTTGTCATTTCCATAGATATTCTCCTAACCCTTAACGGAACCGGAATGTGCGATTCCCTCGACCAGATATTCCTCTCCATGGAGGAACAGCAACAGACCGGGAATCATATAGATAACGGCAATGGCAAAGGCAATGCCGATCTCCCCTGCGTTGATGGTGGACAGGTAAACAGACAGTGGCTGGACGGTGGCATCCTTGAGCAGGATGATGGGCTGTTCTACCATGTTCCAGTAGTCGATAAACACCAGAATCGCAATGGAATATAGAGCACTGCGACACTGAGGCAGGCAGATGTTCTTAAAGATCTGCCACTCGCTTGAGCCATCCAGCTTGGCTGCCTCGATCAAGGAATTGGGAATCCTGCGCATAAACTTGGTCAGCAGAAACACGGAAAACGGCGCAAAAGTGCCGGGCAGGATGATCGACCAGCGAGTATTGAGCAGATTCAGCCAGTCGCTGACCAGATAATTGGGCACTAAGGTCACCTGATAAGGCATGAGCATCAATATCACATAGGAAAAGAAGATCACATCACTGACCTTTCCCCGCCAGCGACTAAAGCCATAGGCGGCAATAGAGGCCACTGCAAGCTGTCCCAAAACAATGGGGACGACCAAGATCACAGAATTCCAGAATTTCAGCAGATATTCCGGACTGCGGAACAGCACCGTGATATATTGGGAAAAACTGACCTTATCGGGAATGAACTTCAGGTTGGTCTTTTCCGCAATATAACCCTGCCCGTCCTCTGTGGCTGTTTCAAACACCTGACCGTAGTTGGCGGATATTTCGCTCTGGGTCATAAAAGAGTTGGAAATCGTCAAAATGGTCGGAATCAGGAACATCAGGGCTATGAGCGCCGTTACGACAGTAAGCGCTCCACGACCAAAGCGTCTTGGCTTTTTCATCCTTCCACATCCTTTCCAAACCGGTCTTCCACGGCAAAAAGGACGGCGATCAGCACGATCATGGCCAGAGCCAGTAGAACAGCAGCGGCGGACAATCGCTGATAATCTCCATTGGAGAACATATTATTCATAAAATGCTGCATCACATACATTCCCGTATAGGGATACGCGCCGGTCAGAAGATAGATCTCCCGGAAAATCTTAAAGGAATTGATAATGGACAGTATCGTGACAAAAAGCACCGTAGGAGACAGATACCTGAGCTTGATACGGAAAAACTTATGTGCCGGAGAAGCGCCCTCAACATCAGCCACTTCAAGAAGTGTTCTGGGAATATTGTTTAGGGCTGCCATGAATAAGATCATAAAATACCCCAGATTTTTCCACAGAAAGAGCACCACAATGACGATCTTGCACAGGTCGTGCTTGAGCCAGTCTATAGGCTCTGCGCCAAAGACAGCCAGAAAATCGTTGACTGCACCGTTTTGATGAAAAAGCACCTGCCAGACCAAAATGGTGGAGGCGATGGGAACGACCATGGGACTGAGAAAGAATGTACGGAACTGGCTTTTCAGGGGAATCCGACATTCCAGAGCCAGAGCCAAAAGAAGAGACAAAGCCACCGACAGGGGGACTGCCGTAGCAGTGATGACTACCGTGTTTTTAACGGCAATGCCAAAGGCATTGTTTTTCAGCACATTCCAGTAGTTTTGCAGACCGGCAAAACTGCTGTCCATAGGTCCGTGGATAAGGGAATAGTAGATGACGACCCCAAAGGGTAGGATAAAAAACAGCAAAACGCCAAGAAAGCTGGGACCTAAAAAACAGGAGGCATGGAGAAACTCCTTGAGCCGTTCTCCTGATGGCTCTTTTGTCTTTTTCCTTATCTTAGATTGGATCAATGGTCCACTTCCCTTCTGTATGACCACTTTATCTCGGTACGCTCAGTTTACACAAAGCGTACCGGGTAGTCGCATATCATCCTTGTTCCATTAAGTACAGGCCAACGTTATCCTGAATCAGTCGGGCAGTCTCCTCTGCCGACTTCTTGCCGTCAAAGAAAGCCTCTGTATGATCGGAGATCAGGCTCATAATGACTGTATTGGAAGAATAGACCGTATTGCACTGCTCATAGACCGCCATGAACATATCCACCTCGGCCTGGGTCAGAGGCTCGTTGCCATAGCTGAAATCTCCATCCACATAGGCAACGGCTACCTCAGTGCGGTTTGTTTCATCCTTAGGCGCCATTTTCTTGCTGACATAGGTGTCAAAGGCCTTACGGTTCGTGGGGAAGTTATACATATACTCCTCTACCTGATTTTTTTCTAGGAGCAATTCCCGCACCAATTGCCATGCGGCATCAGGAGCTTTACAACCGGCGGTGATGGCCATTCCACCATAGTAATTGAAGGTACTTCCACTACCTGTGGAGGTGGGATAACCGATAAAGGCAGGCTGTCCGTCAAACATGGCGGAGTACATCTGCACGGAGTCAAAAGAGCTGATATAACAGGCACTCATCAGCTGTTTTCCGCTCTTCAGACGGGCGTAATCGCTCTCTGCGCTATCCCAGTCATAATCCTCGTAGTTAAATTCTTTGGGGAATTTTCCCGCAAATTCCAGCAGATCCACAAACTCGGGGCTGTCAAAGGAGCAGGTATTCGTCTTCCAGTCCACAAAGCTGTCCAGATTGAAACTCACCACAGTCTGGAGGATATACTCGCTGATGTCAGTTTCACCAAAGATGGTCGCTCCTGCAGGAAGACTGTTCAGTGCCTCCAGCAGTTCGTCCAGTGTCCAGCTTGTGCGCCCGTCAGCGATCTGTGCGGAGGTTACGGCTGTCTGGATACTAAAGCTGTCCGTGACCTCATAGAGCTTGCCATCAAGGGAGATCGTCTCAAAGAAATGGGTCATCAGATCATCTCTGGACAATTCCGGGTCAGAGTCGATCAGAGGCCACAGATCCAGCAGGATGCCTCTGGCGGCATACTGTCTGATCGGAAGCTCACTGGTGCAGAGAATATCCGGGGCAGAGCCGGAGAGAATCTCCGTATTCAGCCGCTGCATGGCCAACTTATAGGCAGATTCGTAGTTATCTCCTGTGCCGTCGATGTACTCGCTGTAATCCCTGACCTGAATACGCACATCATCATGATTGTGATTAAAGGAGATAATGGCGTTGCGGGTCTCCCAGTCAAGCCCCATACAGCCAAGGACAAGCTCCTGCTTTTCCGGTAAGGTGGCAGGGTCTACCTGCTCCATGATCAGAAGATTGGTGGTCACTTCGTCGCTTGCGTAGGTTTCCTCAATGGCAAGTATTGTTCCGTCTTCCCGGAAAATAAACTGATTGATATTATTGGAATTGACATCACATTCCAGCCAGGAGAACAGTTTCTCTCCTTCTGTCTTTCCTGTAGGCACGCCAAAAACAGAGTCATTTGCCCGGTAGACGTAGTCATATTCTGCCGGTCCTTCATAGACCTGATTGGCCAGATTATCCAGAGGCAGTTCTTCCGCAAAGGATTTGCTTTGGATGTCAAAGACCTTCAGGACCATACTGCTGGTCTCATCGGCATAAACAGAAATGACAAAGCGGTCAGGTCCGATTTGGGACAACGGGCCGGAATTTTCACAGGCTATGGTATCCGTCTTTTTACCTGTGGCGTCAAAGAGATAAATATTCGTCCAGTCATAGCCCAGAATACGTCCGTCAGTCAGGACATAGAGGGAATCATAATAAGCTGCTTCCTCGTTTTCCAATTCCACAGAGGTGATCTTATCCCCATTGGCACTAAACTGGGTCAGACGCTGACGCCTCTCCCCTTCCTGATAGTAAGAATAGAGGTTGTCGGTCTCCTGATTAAAATTCTCCGGCAGGTCATAGGAGTAGGTGTAGAGTTCTTCAAATACCCAGAAAGTATCATTTGCGCCGGCAATGACCTTATTGATGTTCGATTCTCCCAACATTCCTTCCGGAATCTCCATAGGAGTATAGTTGGTCAGTCCGGTGGTGGTCTGGGTGGTCATATCATAAATAAACGCACCGTAAACATGGTTTTCATATTCTATGGGCTTACCGGTCTGCTCATCGATGATGGGCTCTCCGGTCAGCTCGTTGACCGCGGTGGTCATGCCATCTACATAGGCTGCATGGAAAACCAGTTTATCCTCACAGAGACAGTAGGATGAGATCCATTCCGGAGATACTCCCTGCGATGTTTTCAGCGGATAATAGGTTGCCTTGTATGTATATTTGGAAGCCGTGGTCAGGTTATTGCCCGGCTTATTGGCAGACTGGCTATTACCACAGGCAGTCAGGCAACCTGTCAGGAGAAGCATCACCAGCAATACAGATACGATTTTCTTTGTCTTCATGGCTTCCATCCTTTCTTTGTGCAGATCGGTCATTGTTTTCTTAACTGTATTATACCAACCAATACACCTATGTCAACATCAAAATAGTTACAGCGTCCACCATATACTGTTACAGGGAACAGAATGAGACACTATATTTATTATAGACGGCTTTCGGCGGGAAAAGTTTCATGAATTTGTGAGATTTGGAAAATTGTCCCGGCGGAGCGGGAAAAGCCTTTACTTTCCTGTCGAAACCCAGTAAAATAATACCAGTATATGATCTGAGGTGTCAGTTATGGAAAATGCAGTAAAACGAATCGGTGTACTGACCAGTGGCGGAGACGCCCCCGGCATGAATGCGGCGATCCGCGCGGTCGTCCGTGCGTGTCTGTATCGCGGTATCGAGTGTGTGGGAATCCGCCGTGGTTACAGTGGTCTGATCTCCGGTGATTTTGAACGGATGAACACCAACAGCGTCAGCCATATCCTGAATCGTGGCGGCACAATCCTCTACACCGCCCGCAGTGACGAATTCCGCACACAGGCAGGTCAGGAGCGCGCGGCGTCTACCTGCAAGCTTCTGGGTTTGGATGGTATCGTCGCCATCGGAGGTGACGGCACGTTCCGGGGTGCCGAAGCCCTGAGCAAGCAAGGTATTTCTGTGGTGGGCATACCGGCTACCATTGACAATGACATCGTCTGCACAGATTATACCATCGGCTTTGATACCGCCTCCAACACCGCTGTGGATGCCATCGACCGCCTGCGGGACACCATGCAGTCTCATGAGCGGTGCTCTGTGGTGGAGGTCATGGGCAGAAACGCCGGTCATCTGGCCCTTTATGTGGGTCTTGCTGTCGGCGCGACGGCAGTGCTGATGCCGGAAGTTCCCGTGGATTTTGAGAAAGATGTGATCGAACAGATTCGTCGGGCTCGCCTTAGCGGAAAGACCCATTATATGATCGTTGTGGCGGAAGGCGCCGGCAGTGCTATGGAGATCGGTGAGAAGATCAAGAATGCCCTTGATCTGGATCCCCGTGTCACCATTCTCGGTCATATCCAGCGAGGCGGTACTCCCTCCGCCCGGGACAGGGTCATGGCTACCCGTATGGGCTTTGAAGCTGTAGAAGCTCTGGCTGCAGGAAAGACCAACCGGGTCATTTGTTCTCAGAACGGCACAATGATCGATGTGGATATTGAAGAAGGCCTGTCCATGAAAAAAGGACTCAATCCTCAGCAGTTGGCTTCCCTGGCCTCCATGGTCGGACAATAAACGAAAAAATCCTTGAGAAAGACTATTTCTCAAGGATTTTTTATGCTCTGGGATGATACTTATTATAAACAGATTTGAGATTTTGCTTGACCAGCTGGGCGTAGACCTGTGTGGAGGAAATATCGCTGTGACCCAGCATTTCCTGAATGGAATGAAGATCCGCGCCGTTTTCCAGCAGATGGGCGGCAAAGCTATGACGCAGGGTATGAGGCGTGATGTCCTTTTCAATCTGGGCTTTTTCCTGATAGTACTTGATGATCTTCCAGAAGCCCTGTCGGGACATTCGCTCGCCGGCAATATTGACGAACAGGGACTCCTCCTCCGCACTGGCCAGCATCTTGGGACGAATATCGTCTATGTAGGCGGACAGAGCCTTAATGGCAGCGGGATACAGCGGAATAATACGGGTTTTGGCGCTGGATGTGCCACATTTGATAAAACCACCGGGAATATTCACATCTGAGATATTGAGGTTAATGAGCTCACTGACCCGGATGCCCGTAGCATACAGAAGCTCCAGCATAGCCTTGTCCCGATAGCCCTTAAGGTCGGTGCACTTGGGCTGATCCAGCAGAAGCTCTACTTCCTTGCCGGTCAGAATCTGAGGCAGTTTCTTTTCCGCTTTTTCAATATGAATACCACTGACAGGATTGTCCTTTATCTGCCCCAAGGAAATCAGATGGGCATACAGGCTCTTCAGAGAAGCCAGACACCGGGAGACCGTAGCAGTGGACTTTCCGTGCTCCTGAAGGTAGGTCACATAGCCGAGAACTGTGTCATGATCGGCTTCGAGAATATCCTTATTCAGTTGTTGGAGATACCCGGCAAACTGCCGAAGATCGCGCATATATGAGCAAACCGTGTTTTCAGATGCCTGTTTGACCTGAATCAGGAATGCTTCATATTCCTCCAAGATCCGAATCATAACCTAAATCCTCACAAATGATCTACCTGATAATGACAGGTGATAGAAAAACGCGCATAATAGAAAATAAAGAGAAATAAGTGGAATATTTCGCAGAAAAAAGCCAGAATAAGAAATACCGCTGATATAGAAACCGGCGCAGGTATAGGCAAGCAGACATCCCCGCAGGGCGATGAGTGCCGGGATACAGCGTTTTCCCAAAGGGGTAAGACCCACGGCTACCACGGAAAGAAACGGCCACGCAAAAAACAGCAATTGCCGAAATCCAAACCCCGGATCACTGCGCCTGAGTGCTTTACAGTAATCTGTGATCCATTCCGGCTTTTCCATCAGCACCAGCCGAAACAACAGAACACCACATATTGTGCCAATAGAGAAGAAAGCGAAAAAAAGAATACTAAATACAGAATTCTTGCAAAAATAATTCTTCATTTTTCATCCTCCCTCGCTCTATCATACGGACTCAGATAAGCAGACAGAACAAAAATGAAAAATCAAGACAGATTATTTCTACCAACAGAAAAATACCAAGTGTAGATAATATAAAGCAAATCAACGGAAATTTCAAGGAAAATCGGCAAATTTATAAATTTTTGGTAATTATGCCAAAATCTTATGTAAACAATGTTATGTCTACTTGGTAACTAATTGTAACCCTTTTGGTGTTCTTCTGATACCTTTGCACTATATATGGTGTTCGAGTAAAAAAATGAGCGAAAATATAGTTTTTGCAGGAATTCCTGCAATTTGTGCAATGCTGATAAAAATAAACGCTTTGCAGGAACTCCGTCAACGCCTGCGCTGTTTTTTTGTACTTGCCATGACACCTGCCATAGCTCCAGCCACTGCTGTCAAAATTAGCCCCCACATCATCGTCCACTGAGCGCCCGGAAATACGATGGCCTTGAAGATGATCCGCAATAGTACAAAAGCGCCTGCTGTTGCCATAGACAAAGGAAGTCTGGCCTGAGGCATTGGACGGACTGTGAAAAAACAAACACCAAATACGATCAGTTCCAGAAGCACTTCTGCCACTACACCACCGATCTGTTCCGGTATTTTTTCTGTCTGTATGACCAAGGATAGCAGTGCACAGATCACCATTGTGCTAACTGCGAGGACGAGCTGTGCCATTCCAATGCGCTTTACGGGATTTTGCTGTTTACCCTGTTTCATTCTTATCCCCTCCCCTTTCATGAATATGACCTTGTCCTCAACGGCAGAACAAAAAGACGCCGGTCGGCGTCTTTTAGAGTTTTATAATTGTGGGATATGTGTCCAATATGGTCACGCCGGACAGCTCCTGTCCGTAACGCTCCAGATTGCGCTGACATTTCCTCCATAGACCGAAGCTGTCTTCCCTGCTTTCCGGCATATGGTAGATGTAATTGCAGTTGCTCGCCTCCAGCAACAACTCACGGGTCTGAGGCCGGGATAGATACATAGAATTCCAGAAGGCTATGTCAGCCTTTCGACCAGTCAAAAAAGCTCTGTGTGCATCAGCGTCCAGTTTGGCGTCACCTGCCACATAGACCGTATGTGCTCCGGTAGAGATCAGGCATACCACATGGGGTGGCGTGGGAACATCCATAGGTGCGTGATCGATACGACAGAACGAAACAGTAAATGGACCGATGACCACACTCCCCTGCTCAGGCAGTTTTTCCGGAGTCAGACAGGGAATCTCAGGATAACGACGGGTATAGGTGTCCAGAAAGTCTTTGTCACAGTGATCGCCATGGGTATGGGTGTAGAACAGCCCACAAACTGTATCGTAAGGCGGTCTGCGCTCCAATATCGAAGTAGTGATACCATCAGGCAGAACATGAAAAGGCGGTATCAAACGATTTGGGGCATCCAAAAGTAAGGTCTGTCCCTTATGGGTCAGCGCCAGTCCTGCGCTACACAGAAGGCTAATGTGCATACAAGCACCTCATTCCAGAGTCAGATCCCCCTCTTTGATCCAGCCGATCTTACGGCAGAGGAGTCCTATAGCCCAGCATAACACAGCCGGCAGAATAAAGCAAATCAAAATCAGACCCAGCCAATCCATGGAGGTAATGGCAGATTTTGCACCGGAGGCGATGTCATTGAGCCAGCCGGTGTAAATACCGATCTGTCCCACAAGACCGCAGGTGCCCATGCCGGAAGAAACGGCAGGACCGTTCATTTCCAGATGGAACACGCAGGTAGCCAGAGGTCCGGTAATGGCAGAGGTCACAATCGCGGGAATCCAGATCTTCGGGTTTTTGACGATGTTGCCCATCTGGAGCATGGATGTACCAAGTCCCTGAGAGACCAGACCGCCCCAGCGGTTTTCCCGGAAGCTCATGACCGCAAAGCCAACCATATTGGCACAGCAACCGGCAACAGCCGCGCCACCCGCCAGACCCACCAAGCCCAGTGAGGCACAGATGGCGGCACTGGAAATGGGCAGGGTCAGAGCAACGCCTACCAGCACAGATACCAAAATACCCATCCAGAAGGGTCTGAGCTCCGTTGCCCACATAATGAGATTTCCCACATAGCTGGCAGCCTTGCCGATGGCCGGGGCGATCCAGACTGCCAACAGGCAGCCCACAAAGATCGTGACCAGGGGCGTGACCAGAATATCGATCTTGGTCTCCTTGGAGACCATTTTACCCAGTTCAGCGGAGATAATGGCAATAAACAAGACCGCCAGAGGTCCACCTGCTCCTCCGCACTGGTTGGAGGCATAGCCTACGGCAGCCAGAGAAAACAGGACAAGAGGCGGTGCCTGCAGAGCGTAACCGATGGCGACAGCCATGGCCGCACCGGACATGGCGCTGGCAAAATCGCCTACGGTCACCAGCAGGTCAATGCCGATCTGCTGTCCCAAGGTTTTGATGATAGTGCCAATGAGCAGGGAGCAAAACAGTCCCTGCGCCATAGCACCCAAAGCGTCGATGCCATAGCGTTTGGCAGAAATCACAATGTTCTTCCGCTTAAAAAAGGATTTTATTGCGCTCATGAAAATACCAGCTTTCGTTTTAGTTAGGGTAATTATATGACCTGTCACCTGTCTTGTCAACTTAAATTTACAAAAACCGGAGCATCTCTGCTCCGGTTTTTGATTCACTTGAGCATCTGCAGAAATTCCTCTTCAGACAGCACGGTGATGCCCAGTTCGTTGGCTTTTTTGAGCTTTGAGCCGGCATTTTCTCCCGCCACCACATAGGTCGTCTTTTTGGACACGGAGGACGAGCATTTACCGCCCATCAGTTCGATTTTCTCCGTTGCCTCATCCCGGGTAAACAGACTCAGGGCGCCGGTGAGAACAAAGGTCATACCGGCAAACCGGGTGTCCGTCATCTGTTCCCGGCATTGAAAGTTCACGCCCGCCACACGCAGTCTTTCGATCAGATCCTGAGACTGAGGATCAGCAAACCACCGCACAAGATTCTCTGCCGTGATCTCGCCAATGTCCGGGATGGCGGTCAGCTCCTCCCGGGTCGCGGTCATCAGGGCGTCCAGAGTGCCAAAGGTGCGAGCCAGCACCTTGGCCGCCTTTGTGCCTACCTGACGGATACCAAAAGCGTTCAGCAGGCGGGACAGGTCGTTATCCTTACTGGCTTCAATAGCCTTTAGCAGGTTATCCGTGGATTGCTTACCCATACGGTCAAGCTTTTCCAGCTTTTCCCGGTCAAGAAAATACAGGTCAGAGGGAACGCGGAGCATATCCGCGCCGATCAGCTGTTCAATGATGGCAGAGCCAAGACCGTCAATATCCATGGCCTCCCGGGAAACAAAGTGCGCCAGATTCCGGGCAAGCTGTGCCGGACATTCCGCACCGGTACAGCGAATGGCTACGCCGTCCTCATCTCTGCTGACAGGCGCGCCACAGACCGGACAGGTCGCCGGGAAGCGGTATTCCCGTGCATGGGCAGGACGCTTGTCCTTCTCTACCTCCAGAATCTCCGGGATGATCTCCCCTGCTTTGCGAATTTTGACCGTATCGCCGATTCGGACATCCTTTTCCGCAATAAAATCCTGATTGTGCAGGGTGGCATTGGTCACTGTCGTACCGGCCAGATGCACCGGCGCAACTACGGCTTTCGGGGTCAGGACACCGGTACGGCCTACCTGAATGACAATATCCTGAACGACTGTGGATTTGATCTCCGGCGGATATTTATAGGCGGCTGCCCATCGGGGGAATTTGGCTGTACTGCCCATCTGCCGGCGCTGAGCAAGGTCGTCCACCTTGACTACCGCGCCGTCAATATCATAGGTCAGGTCATAGCGGGTCTGGTCGATTCTCGCAATTTGGGTCTCAATCTCCCCTCGGCTTTGGCAAAGGGTATAGGGAATGACCTTAAACCGGAGCGCACGAAGATAATCTAGGGTCTGACTATGGGTGGTAAATTCCATGCCATCCGCCAGCTGGAGGTTAAATACCAGAATATCCAGGCCTCTGGAGGCAGCGATTTTCGGGTCAAGCTGTCGCAAAGAGCCGGCGGCGGCGTTGCGGGGGTTGGCAAACAGAGCCTCTCCCCTTTCCTCTCGCTGGGTATTGAGCTTCTCAAACACAGCCCGAGGCATAAACACCTCACCCCGGACGATCAGACGTTTGGGAGCATTTTCCAATGTCATGGGAATAGAGCGGATGGTCTTGAGGTTTTCGGTTACATCCTCGCCGATCATTCCGTCTCCCCGGGTAGCTCCCCGGACAAATGCACCGTCAACATACTCCAGAGCCACGGAAAGTCCATCGACCTTGGGCTCTACGGTATAGGAAACGTCAGTCAGTGCTTCCCTGACCCGCGCTTCAAATTCCCCTAATTCATCATAGGAAAAGACATCCTGCAAGCTCTCCAAAGGTACGGGGTGCTGTACTTTTTCAAACTGGTTCACCGGTGCGCCACCTACCCGGCGGGTGGGAGAAAGAGGTGACGCATACTGAGGATACTGAGCCTCCAGTTCCTCCAGTTCCCGGAGCATCCTGTCATATTCATAGTCCTGAATCTCCGGGCGGTCAAGGACATAATACAGATGATTATGCCGTTCCAGTTCTGCAGATAAGGCATTGATTCTCTCTTTTGCTTCCATGTTTATCCCTCGTTTTCTCCCGGTTGCAGGCGGACATAGCTGTCCGGCACTGTACCGACAATGACCGTTTCCGCGACCACCACTGCGGAGGTCGCTGTTACGCTTTCTGTCCCCACAGGAGTCAGTACGGTCATGGTAATACTGACATCCATCATGATCCGATGGGCTGTTTGGTTGATTCCCGCTTCGGAAAATTCGTTACGGAAATCAGCATCCGATGCGCTGATGGACATGACACGCACCGGCAGTTTTGGCCCTGAGCCGGAGAAAAGCTCCGGTAGGATCAGACTGCCTAGGGGCAGACCGATCTCGTTGACATCCAGATCCAGTAGCATGGTATCCACCACAGATAGAATCTGGGTCTTCAGGCGGTTGACCTCATTGATATTGGTCTTTAAGGCAGTAATTGCACCGTTTACATCCTTTTCCAGATAAATAATATTCTCATAGTCGATCTCATCGGACAAGAGCTGTGCTTCGATGGCCTCATTGATGATGTAAGACGCCCGGTTGACCACTCTGGCTGTTGCCAGTTCCTCCACCAGAGGAGCTACAGACAGGCGCAGAAACAGCACCAGAGCCACCGTGAGCCCCAGAAGCATGATCCATATCCAGCTCCATCCTATACGCCGTCTGCCTCTCATAACCCACCTCCATCATTAGGAGGTATATGCGTAGGCTACGCTGGGATTTACAGCTTTTTCATATGGGCGCCGGCGGTATTGGCCATCATCCGCTTTGTGCCGACTTCATCAAAGGCGATCTCCAATAGGGCGTCATTGCCCATAGGCAGGACAGACAGAACCATGCCACGTCCAAAGGCATTGTGGCTGACCATATCTCCCTTTTGCAAATTCAGAGGCTTCCTGGTCTGAGATGAGGTTACCAAGGAAGGATAGTCCCGCTTTTTTGCCACAGGACGGCTGTAGCCGTAACCAATATCCTCACCGTACATACTGGGTCTCTGGGGAATGTAGATCTGCTCCGGCTCTTTGGGTCTGGCACGCAGATGGGCGTCTACACAGGCGGTCGGAAGCTCTTTCAAAAACTGAGACGGCGGGGACATAGTGGTATGGCCGTAAAGCATACGCTGGCGGGCAAAGGAGATAGACAGAGTCTTTTTTGCCCGGGTAATCGCCACATAGCAAAGCCTGCGCTCTTCTTCCGTATCCTCAGCGCTCATACTCCGTGAGCTGGGGAACAGTCCCTGCTCAAAGCCCACCAGACACACATGGTCAAATTCCAGACCCTTTGCGCTGTGCATGGTCATCATGACTACAGCTTCCGCATCGCTGTCATACTGCTCAATATCCGTATAGAGGGAAATTTCCTCCAAAAATCCTTCCAGACTGGGCTGGTCGGTACTTTCCGCATAGCTGACGATGCTGGAACGAAGTTCCCGCACGTTTTCGGCTCTGGTACGGCTCTCCGGATCATCCTTTTCTTCCAGCATGGCCAGATAGCCGGTGCGTATCAGAAGCTCATCATAAAACTGGGGAAGCTCCATGGTATCCAGAAGCTCTGTACAGCTTTCGATCAGGTCGGAAAATGCCTTCAGCTTTCCTGCGGAACGCTCCAGAGGACCGTAGGACTGGGCATCGGCGATAACCGAGTAAAGTCCGATATTCGACCCGGTAGCAAGACGGGCGATGGTCTCCAGAGTCTTTGCTCCGATACCCCGGGGAGGATTGTTGAGGATTCGTCTTAAGCGCAGATCATCGCTACGGTTGTTGATCAGGCTCAGGTAAGCCAGCATATCCTTGACCTCAGCACGGTCAAAGAAACGCGTACCGCCGATAATGCGGTATGGGATGCCATTGCGCTTAAAGGCATATTCCAAGGCATTGGACTGGGCATTGGTGCGATAAAGTACCGCTATATTTTGAAATGCCTTGCCCTTGGAAAGCTGAAAAATACGGTTGGAGACAAAATTGGCTTCATCGGCCTCATTCATGGCCTCATAGAGGAAAATGCGCTCGCCCTCAGGATTTTCTGTCCACAGGGTCTTCCCTTTCCGTCCTGCATTATGGGCAATGACCCCATTGGCAGCCTTGAGAATCGCCTGTGTGGAGCGGTAGTTTTGCTCCAGACGGATGATTTGAGCGCCGGGGTACTGGGATTCAAAATCCAGAATATTGGCTATGGTTGCGCCACGGAACTTGTAGATACTCTGGTCATCATCGCCCACCACGCAGATATTCCTGTGACTGCCGGTCAGTAAAGACGCCAGCAGATACTGCAAATGGTTGGTATCCTGGTATTCATCGATGAGCACATAGCGGAACTTCTGCTGGTAGTAGCTACGGACGTCCTCGTTTTCCTGCAAAAGACGCACAGTCAGCAGGATAATATCGTCAAAATCCAGAGCATTGGCTTCCTTTAGCCGTTTCTGGTATTCCCGGTAGGCTACGGCAGCCTTCTCCATGCGAAAATCTCCGGATGCCGATGCTGCCCGGTCAAATTCCGCCGGAGATTGCATCTTATCCTTTGCCCGGCTGATGAGATTCAAAAACAGCTTAGGCGGGAAGGACTTTTCGTCCAAATTCAGGTCTTTGATGACGTCCTTCATGACCCGTTCTGCGTCGGCTGTATCGTAGATGGTAAACTGCCCGGAATAGCCCAGACGGTCAATATCCCGGCGTAAGATTCGACAACAGGCCGAATGGAAGGTCATGGCCCAGACACCGGAAGCATCGTCCCCCAGCATGACCTGCAGCCGTTCCTTTAGCTCATTGGCGGCTTTATTGGTAAAGGTGATGGCGATGATATTCCAGGGGGAAACCGGGTCATGACGACACAGCAGACCGGCACGGGCACTGTCGCAGGGCTTCGGGTCAATCAGATATTCCTCCAGAAATGCTACATCCTCTTCCGTCACAAAAGGCGGAACATCCTGAGAATCGGAGGCAGAGCCAAACTGCAGGAGATTGGCGATGCGGTTAATGAGCACCGTTGTCTTGCCACTGCCTGCACCGGCCAACAAAAGAAGTGGGCCTTGGGTCGTCAGCACCGCCTGCTGCTGCATGGTATTCAAATGTCTGAACTGGCGGGCGATCACCTGCCGGCGTGCGGTCAGAAACCGCTGTTTATCTTTCTGATTCATAGGGTCACCTATCTGTTTTGATAGGTCTATTGTACTATTTATCTCCCCATTTGTCACCTAAAAAAACGAGCGAAGCAGGTTCAGTGCCTTTTTTTCGATTCGACTGACCTGCACCTGGGAGACCCCGAGAATCTTGGCGGTTTTCTCCTGTGTAAGTCCACGGAAATACCGCAGATCAATGACCAGCCGTTCCCGTTCCGGCAGTCCTGTTATGGCCTCTTTCAGAGCAATGTGTTCAATGAGCTGTTCTTCCATTGCTCCATCGGTCAGGACATCCTCCAGGGTAAAGCCGTCCTCCCCACTCTCCCTCTGAATGGATTCTGTAGAGGCAGTTGCAGTTTCTGCTGCGGCGATCTCCTGAACGGTCAGATCCAGTTCCTCCCCCAGTTCGGACAGGGTGGGCTCACGGTTCAGTACTCCGGTCAACCGCTGTCGAGCGGATTTGATGGTAGCGGCTCGTTCCTTAACACTTCTGCTGACCTTGACCGCGCCGTCATCCCGAAGAAACCGGCGTATCTCCCCGGCAATTTTCGGCACGGCATAGGTGGAAAATTGCGTGCCAAAGCTCAGGTCAAAGCCGTCGATAGCTTTGAGAAAACCCAGACACCCCAACTGATATAGGTCATCGGAGTCCACGCCCCTGCCGAAATACCGCCGACAGATGGACCAGACCAGTCCGGAATTTTCTACAATGAGCTGTTCTCTTGCCTCTCGGTCACCTTGCTGGGCACGGGCAAGCAGTTCTTCCATGGGTATGCTCAAGACTTACCGCCCCGCTTCAGAATCTTCCGCTTCATATGTACAGTAGTCCCCCGTCCGGTATGGGAAGTGACCTTCAGCTCATGCATGAAGCTCTCCATAATGGTAAAGCCCATTCCACTTCTCTCATCACCGCCGGTGGTGTACATGGGCTGACGAGCGGTTTCCACATTGTCGATTCCCCTGCCCTTGTCCTTGATGGTAATGTCCAGCACATTGCCCTCCAGTATCCTGCACCGCAGGGTGATCGTGCCCAGCGTGTCCGGGTAGGCATGGACGATACAGTTGGTCACTGCCTCGGATACAGCTGTTTTGATGTCGCCCAGTTCGTCAAGGGTCGGGTCAAGCTGTGCGGCAAAGCAGGCAACCACCGTGCGGGCAAATGCCTCATTAACGGATTTGCTGGGAAACTCCATGGTCATCTGATTTTCACATTTCATGAACTGTCTCTCTCCTTTCAATTTGCACGATTCGGTCAATACCTGCTGCGCTGAGTACCTTCCATGGTTGCTTGGGCACTTCCTTCAGCTTCAGCACACCGCCGATCTCGTTCATTCTGCGTAAGGTATGAATTACGATGGCAATTCCGCTGGAATCCATGAAGCTGATTCCTCGGAAGTCCAAAATACACAACATGGGCATATATTGGTCAATTTTATCCCCGATGGTCTGCAGGGAGTTTTTTGCCCCATGGTGATCGATCTCACCACTTAGAGCAATGGTCAGCTGTTTTTCCTGCAGAAAGCTTGTCATTTGCACAATTATCCCTCCTGAGTACAAAAAATAGACACGCATACCAAGTATGCGTGTCTATTATAGAAGTTTCGGAATTTATTTTCTGTCGAAGCCGGACGGAGAATCACTTTTTCAGACTGGCTTCGCTTTCCTTAAGCTGCTGCAGAAGGCTCTCTGCCTTTTCCAATTTTTCCCGTTCCGCGGCCACAACAGCCTCCGGTGCTCGGGAGACAAAGCTCTCATTGCTCAGCTTGCCCTTGAGACCGGCAATGTTCTTCTCGGCCTTCTCGATCTCCTTGGCCAGTCTGGCCAGCTCCTTCTCAATGTCCACCAACTCATTCATGGGCATATACATGGCAGCATCACTGGTGACGGCGGACACCATGTCTGCATGACCTTTGGGAGCTTCGGTGGAAACGAACAGCTCATTGGCATAGGCCAGTCGGGTAATGAAGCCTGCGCCCTGACGGAAGATGTCCGCCTTGTCTGTGACCACATAGAGGGTGGACTTTCTGGAGGGAGGCACATTGAGGTCTGCACGGCGGTTACGGACGGCACGGATGGCATTCATGACCGTTTCCATGGCGTCTTCCTCAGTGGCAAAATGCAGAGCTTCGCTGTATTCCGGCCACTGGGCAGTCATCAGATAGTCACCCTCATGGGGGATGGCCTGCCAGATCTCCTCGGTGATAAAGGGCATGAAGGGATGCAGGAGGCGCAGGAACTGATCCAGAACATAGACAAGCACCTGCTGGGCAACCAGCTTGCTCTCTTCGTCCTCAGCGTACAGACGAGCCTTGGTCAGCTCGATATACCAGTCACAGTAATTATCCCAAATAAAGTCATAGACTTTGGCAGAAGCCACGCCCAGCTCGTAGTTATCCAGGTTTTCCGTGACTTCCTTAATGAGATCGTTGAGCTTGGAGAGAATCCACTTATCCTCGATCTCCAGCTTGGAGGCGTCGGGAAGCTTGTTTTCGGTGATGGTCATGTTCATCATGACATAACGGCTGGCGTTCCAGATCTTATTGGCAAAGTTCCGCATGGCCTCGCACTTTTCCACGTAGAAGCGCATATCGTTGCCGGGGCTGTTGCCGGTGATCAGATTAAAGCGCAGAGCGTCTGCACCGTACTTCTCTGCCATCTCCAGAGGATCGATGCCGTTACCCAGAGATTTGGACATTTTCCGACCCTTGTCATCTCGCACCAGTCCATGGATAAAGACGGTGTGGAAGGGCTCTTTCTTCATCTGCTCCATGCCGGAGAAGATCATACGGGAAACCCAGAAGAAAATAATATCATAGCCGGTGACCATCACGCTGGTGGGATACCAGTAGTTCAGATCCTTGGTCTGTTCAGGCCAGCCCATGGTGGAGAAAGGCCACAGAGCGGAGGAGAACCAGGTATCCAGAACGTCCTCATCCCGGGTCAGCTTGGTGCAACCGCACTTCTCGCACTTGGTGGGATCCTGGCGGGAAACATTGATATGACCGCAATCATCGCAGTACCATGCGGGGATCTGATGTCCCCACCAGAGCTGACGGGAAATGCACCAGTCATGGACATTTTCCATCCAGTTGGTATAGGTTTTGGTGAAGCGCTCAGGGACAAATTTGATTCGTCCGTCCTTGACCACCTCAATGGCAGGTTTAGCCAGAGGCTCCATTTTCACAAACCACTGGGCGGAGATCAGGGGCTCCACATCGTTGTGGCAGCGGTAGCAAGTGCCTACATTATGAGAGTAGGGCTCGATCTTCTCCATCAGGCCCATGGCTTCCAGTTCTTCCACCACGGCCTTACGGCAGGTATAACGATCCATACCCTCAAACTTACCGCCGTTTTCGTTGATGCTTCCGTCATCATTGAGCACACGGATGCTATCCAAATTATGGCGCAGACCCACCTCAAAGTCGTTGGGGTCGTGGGCAGGGGTCATCTTGACACAGCCTGTGCCGAAGTCCATCTCTACATAGTCATCTGCGACAATGGGGATTTCCCGATTCATAATGGGAAGCATGACCGTCTTGCCCACAAGATCCTTATAGCGTTCGTCATCAGGATGGACAGCCACGCCGGTATCGCCCATCATGGTCTCAGGACGGGTGGTGGCGACCACCAGATAACGGCCGGAGCCATCGGCCAGAGGATAGCGCATATGCCAGAGATTACCCGGCTTATCGGTATACTCCACCTCCGCGTCAGACAGGGCGGTCAGGCAGTGGGGACACCAGTTGATGATTCGGCTTCCCTTGTAGATCAGACCTTTATCGTACAGCTCACAGAAGGTCTCCCGGACAGCCTTGGAACAGCCTTCATCCATGGTAAACCGGCTTCTGCTCCAGTCGCAGGATGCGCCAAGCTTCATCTGCTGTTTGACGATCCGGTCACCGTATTTGTTTTTCCAGTCCCAGACGCGCTCCAAGAACTTCTCACGGCCAAGATCATACCGGGTCAGACCTTCCTCTACCCGGAG
>JAZSAW010000085.1:0-3286 GCA_045602105.1 Candidatus Avilachnospira sp. | reverse complement strand
CAGAGGCACAGAGGCAGAGCGGAGCTTCAGCGGGCCATAGCCCTCACGGTGCTGGATGGCATGACCGCACTCGTGCGCCGCCACCCCAATGGCGGCGATGGAGGTCTGGCCGTAGACACTGTCCGACAGGCGCAGTACCTTTTCCTTGGGGGAATAATGATCCGTCAGATTGCCCCGGATGCGCTCAATTCGCACATCGGCAATACCGGCACTATGCAGGATCTGCTGTGCCACCTCCTGGGCGGTAAGCCGACGGGAGCTTGCAAATTGACTGAATTTACGGTAGGTGCTCTGGACTTTTGCCGAGGCAAGGGCACTGATCAGCGCGCCGATCAGCACCAGAGCATAGGTCGAATCCCAATAGAACATTGCTGTTCCTCCTTAATAAAATCCTTTCAGCCGTTCATAGGCCTCTGCCAGACGGTCGGTCAGCAGGGCATACTGCCCTGCCCGCTCCGGGTCAGGCTCACAGACGTCATCCACCTGCAGAAAGCGGTCGATCTGGCTGACATCGGAGAACACCCCCGCGCCGATACCTGCCGCCATGGTAGCACCCAGAGCGCACCCCTCTTCCAGCAGGTTGAGCTTTTCGATTCGCACATTGAGTGCGTCTGCCAAAATCTGTCGCCATAGCCGATCCTTGGCTGCGCCACCAATGATTCGCAGGCTTTCAAACTGTCGTTTTTCCCGGAAAGCGCGGAAGATCAGAGCCAGATTCATGGACACGCCTTCCATGACCGCCCGCAGGAGCTGAGCATGGGTGGTATCCTGTCGCAGTCCCAGAAAACTGCCCTGAATGGAGGCATCCCACCATGGACTGCGCTCACCCATGAGATAGGGCATATACAGCACCCCTCCCGCGCCAACGGGCTCTTTGGCGATCTGATCGTTGATTTGGCTGTAAATACTTGTACCCAGACGCTGGGCATCCACAGCCTCTGCACGACAAAGGTTGTCCCGCATCCAGCTATAGGATGCGCCGGCAGCCTGCATACTACCCAGAGGAAAAACTTCCCCCTTGGTCATACCCGCCATATTGAATGTCCGCTGGGCGGGGTCAAGGACAGGGCTGTCATCCAGATAGGCGATCCACGCGGAAGTGCCAAGGCTCACATAGCCCTGACCCACCCGGGCGATTCCCGTGCCCACAGAGGCGGCCGTGCCGTCGCCACATCCGCAGAACACCGGCGTGCCCTCCAGAAGTCCGGTCTCTCCGGCGGCTTTGGCGGTGACCTTACCTGCCAGATCTGTGGATGCCCGCACCTGAGGCATGACCGAAAGGGGCACGCCCCCGGCTTCCAGTATCTCCTCAGACCAGCAGAAATCCGTCAGGTCAAACGCCCCTGTGCCGGAGGCATCGGAATAGTCCGTTCCCAGCTGACCCGTCAGGCAATAGACCAGATAGTCCTTGCAGTTGACCGCCTTATTCAGCTTTGCGCCGAAGCCGTCATGCTCCAGCGACCACATGATCTTACAAATCGAATTGGTGGGGTTATTGCGGTTACCGGAAATTTCATAAAACCGCTGATCCCCCACGGTGGCGGAGAGCCGTTGTGCTTGCTCCGTAGCCCGCTGATCCGCCCAGATCATGGCTGTACGCAAGGGCTCGCCCTGACCGTCCAGAAGCACAGCGCCCATCATATGACCGCTGAAGCCTACACCGACGATCTGTGCCGGGTCAATATTTGCAATGAGCTTTTTTGTCACCCGGCAGACGGCTGAGTACCAGTCCCTGGGATCTTGCTCGGCACGGGCGCCGGCACTGTAATGGCAGGGGTAGCTCTCCACAAAGCTTGCCACCAGTTTGCCATCGGTGGTAAACAGGGTGGCTTTATCGCCGGAAGTTCCCAGATCATGAGCCAGAATATACTGCATAATACGCCTTCTTTCTGCAAAACCCCCTGCATCCGGGATGCAGGGGGTCTCTCGTTTTGTTTAGCCGACTCCGGCGGTGACCGGCGTGGGCTCAAAGGTCTCCACACGACGGATGTTTGCCCCCAGAGCTGTCAGCTTGCCGATAATGTCCTCATAGCCACGCTCGATATACTGGGCATCCTCGATGACCGTAGTGCCCTCGGCGGCCAGAGCGGCGATGACCATGGCGGCGCCGGCTCGCAGGTCACAGGCACGGACCTCACAGCCGTGGAGGCTGCGGACGCCGTCGATAATGGCGGCCTTGCCCTCTACCTGAACGCTTGCGCCCATACGGTTGAGCTCCGCCGTGTAGCGGAAGCGGTTATCATAGATACCCTCGGTGACGATGCTGGTGCCGTTGGCAGTTGCCATGCACACGGCGATCTGAGGCTGCATATCTGTGGGGAAGCCGGGATAGGGCATGGTCTTGATGTTCGCCCGCTTCAGTCGGCGGGTCTTTTCCAGACGGATGCTGTCGTCCAGCTCCTGAATCACCATGCCCATTTCCCGCAGTTTTGCGGTAATGCAGTCCAGGTGCTTGGGGATGACATTGCGGATGGTCACATCGCCACCGGCGGCGGCAACAGCGGCCATATACGTGCCTGCCTCGATCTGATCGGGGATGATGGAATAGCTTCCGCCCCGCAGTTCCTTGACGCCCCGGACCTTGATGATGTCCGTGCCCGCGCCGGAGATCCGCGCGCCCATGGCATTGAGGAAGTTGGCCAGATCCACAATATGAGGCTCTTTGGCGCAGTTTTCAATGATGGTCATGCCGTTGGCCAGGGTAGCCGCCAGCAGGATATTCATGGTAGCGCCCACGGAAACGATGTCCAGATACACGTGACCGCCCTTCAGACCGCCCTCCGGGGCATCGCAGGTGACATAGCCACCGCTCTGCTCCACCATAGCACCCATGGCTTCAAAGCCCTTGATGTGCTGGTCGATGGGACGGACGCCAAAGTTACAGCCACCGGGCATGGCGTTTCTGGCATGACCGAACCGGCCAAGCTGTGCGCCCAGCAGATAATAGGAGGCACGAATCCGGCGCACCATATCGATAGGTGCGGTGGTATTACGAGCTCTGGTGCAGTCGACTTCGATGGTATTCCGACTGAGCCGGCGAATCTGCGCGCCCATATCGCTGAGAATTTCCAGCAGCAGACGCACATCAGAAATATCGGGTACGTTTTCGATGTGGCACTTGCCGTTGACCAGCAGCGTCGCCGGCAGAATGGCCACAGCCGCGTTTTTCGCGCCGGAGATACTCACTTCTCCACGCAGCGGCTGACCGCCCTCGATGATATACTTAACCAAAAAAATCCCTCATTCTTCCTCAAATCCGTCTTGTTCTTCGTTAACAGTATGACCG
>JAZSAW010000084.1:0-12468 GCA_045602105.1 Candidatus Avilachnospira sp. | reverse complement strand
GGCTTTGTTGTGAATTTAGGAGGCGCGACTGCCTCCGATGTTCTGGCTACCATGGAACTGGTGCAGAAGAAAGTTTTGGAGACCTCCGGTATTCAACTTGAGCCGGAAGTGCGGATCTGGTAGGTGTTACTATGCAATTTGTGATCGTATCCGGGCTGTCCGGCGCGGGAAAGAGTCAGGCGGCGTCTTTTTTGGAGGATCTGGGGTTTTACTGCGTGGACAATATGCCCGCTGACCTGATCGGACAGTTTGCCCGGCTTTGTCTTGCCACCAAGGGTCGGTATGAACGGGTGGCGCTGGTGACCGATGTTCGGGCAAGTCTGACCTTTGACGGTCTGTTCAAGGCTCTGGAAAGTCTGGACCAGATGCGTCTGCAATATACCATCGTCTTTGTAGAGGCATCCACAGAGGTCATCATCAAACGCTATAAGGAGACCCGGCGCAAGCACCCCCTTATGCGGGACGGCAGTGATCTGGCGCAGGCTGTGGAGCGGGAACGGGAGCTTCTGAAGCCTATTCGCAACCGTGCCAATGCCATTATCGATACGTCCAATCTGTCCACTGCCAAGCTCCGGGGAGAGTTGATCAATCTGGTGGCGGGAGATCTGCGGGATCATGCCATGTCTGTGACGGTCATGTCTTTTGGATTTAAGTACGGTATTCCACCTGAGGCCGATCTGGTCTTTGATGTGCGGTTTTTACCCAACCCCTACTATATCGCGGAGCTGAAGCACCAGACGGGATTGGATCAGCCTGTGCGTGATTTTGTGTTTTCCTACCAGCAGACCAAGGACTATGTGGAAAAAGTTGAGGATCTGCTGGCTCTCTCCATGCCCTTGCACGTGGAGGAGGGCAGGACCAGTCTGGTCATTGCCGTAGGCTGTACCGGCGGTAAACACCGCTCAGTGGCGGTAGCTAAGGAATTACAGGACTTTGCAGCACGCCGGGGCTATGCCACCACCATCAGCCACCGGGATCTGGGTAGACGCTGATGGGCAATAACAAAGAACATATCCGGGTCTATATCCCCGGAGGACGAGAGCCCAAAATCGTAGCCATTGGCGGTGGACACGGTCTGTCCGCCATGCTCAGAGGTTTGAAGCGGTACAGCAGAAATATCACGGCTATCGTGACTGTGGCGGATGACGGCGGCGGCTCCGGTATGCTCCGGGAGGATCTTGGCATCCTGCCACCGGGAGATATTCGCAACTGTATCATGGCTCTGGCCAACACAGAGCCTACCATGGAGGAATTGCTCCAGTACCGCTTCACCGAGGGCTCTCTGGCAGGACAGAGCTTTGGCAATCTGTTTCTGGCTGCCATGAACGGCATTTCCGGCTCTTTTGATGAGGCTGTTCATCGCATGGGCGAAGTTCTGGCCATTACCGGGCGTGTACTGCCGGTGACCAATGAAAACATCCATCTGGAGGCGGAGTTTGCCAACGGAAGCCGGGTGCTGGGTGAAAGTAAGATCTTCTATGCCAAGAAAATCAACGACTGCCGAATCAAACAGGTACGGCTCGTGCCGGAGAGACCCAAAGCCCTGCCGGAAAGTCTGGTGGCGATCCGTCAGGCGGATCTGATTTTGATGGGACCCGGCAGTCTGTATACCAGCATCATCCCCAATTTCCTTGTGGAGGGCATCTCGCAGGCTGTGGCGGAAAGCTCTGCTAAAAAGATTCTGGTCATGAATATTATGACCCAGGATGGCGAATCCGAGGGCTATACCGGCGCAGACCATGTCCGGGCACTTTTGCGCCATGCCCAACCGGGAATCGTGGATGTCTGCATTGCCAATTCCAAGGTTTTGTCGGAGGATGTTCTGCGCCCCTATCGGGAAGAAGGAGTAGAACAGCTTACTCTGGATAAAGCGGGAATTGAGCAGATGGGGATACAGGTGCGGGAATATGATCTGGCAACGGGAAGCCGGTATATCCGCCATGATTCTGAGGCGCTTGCCCGGGCTGTTATGGAAGTCTACCACACATAGAGAGGAAATCGCTATGTCCTTTTGTTCCAATGTTAAGGCAGAGCTTTGCCGTCTGCCTCTGAACCGAAGTTGTTGTGCTGTGGCGGAAGCCTACGGCGTTTTGCTGTTTTGTAATACCTGCACGCCCTCTGCCATCCGGATTATCACGGAGAGCCGGGAGTTTGCCGGGCGACTGCCCAAGCTCTTCCGCAAGGCCTTTGATCTGGAATTTGACCAGATGCCGGAAAGCGAGCGGGGAAAGCGGGTCTTTGTCATTGAATCCCCGGAGAAGATCGGGAAGATCTACCGTGCCTTTGGTCTGGATACCCGAACAACCGTATCTCTCCATGTGAACTTAGCCATTTTGGAGGAGGAATGTTGCCGAATCAGCTTCCTGCGGGGGGCGTTTATGGCCGGTGGCTCTGTCACCGACCCGGAAAAACGCTATCATCTGGAATTGGCTACCTCCCACCAGCAGGTCAGCAGGGAAGTTTACAGTCTGCTGATGGAGCTGGGCTTTTTCCCCAAGGATGTGGCTCGCGGGGGAAACAGTATTTTGTATTTCAAGCAGAGTGATTATATCGAGGATGTGCTGACTACTATGGGCGCACCGGTTTGTGCCATGGGAATCATGGAAGCCAAGGTGGAAAAGGATCTGCGTAACGGCATAAACCGCCGGGTCAACTGCGAGACCGCCAATCTGGGTAAGGCAGTGGATGCCGCCCAGGAGCAATTGGCGGCCATCCGCCGTCTGGAGGCCAGCGGTGTATTCGGCGAACTGCCGGATAAACTGCGTAAGACCGCGTTACTGCGTAAGGAGCATCCGGAAGCGACCCTGATGGAGCTGGCGCAGATGCAGGATCCGCCCCTGACCAAGTCTGCCATGAATCATCGGATGCGCAAGCTTCTGGAACTATCCCGGCAGTAAAACTGCTGAAAGGAGAAAGATATGGGATTTGTCCATCTCCATGTCCATACGGAATACAGCCTTCTGGACGGCGCCTGCCGAATCCGGGATATTATGGATCGGGTAAAAGAGATCGGCCAGCAGGCCATTGCCCTTACCGATCACGGCGTGATGTATGGCGTCATCGATTTTTATAAAGCGGCAAAAAAGGCGGGAATCAAGCCCATTATCGGCTGTGAGGTCTATGTTGCGCCCCGTACCCGACATGACCGGGTTCATGGGGTGGATAATGAGGCCAATCATCTGGTACTGCTGTGCAAGGATGAGCAGGGCTACCGCAATCTGAGCTATATGGTCTCCCAGTCCTTTGTGGATGGTTTCTATGGCAAGCCCAGAGTGGACTGGGAACTGCTGGAGAAGCACCATGAGGGATTGATCGCCCTGTCCGCCTGTGTAGCCGGTCAGATTCCCCAACTGCTTCTGCATAAGGATTATGACGGCGCAAAGGCCAGAGCCTTGGAATTTTCTGCCCTGTTTGGGGAGGAAAACTACTATCTGGAGCTTCAGGATCATGGACTGCCGGAACAGCAGGAGATCAATCAGGGTATTCTGCGCCTTTCCCGGGAAACAGGCCTGCCTCTGGTGGTCACCAATGACGCCCACTATCTGCGTAAAGAGGACAGCCGGATGCAGGACGTGCTCATGTGCGTCCAGATGGGCAAGACGGTGGATGACCCCAACCGGATGAAATTTGAGACCGACGAGTTTTATCTCAAATCCGAGCAGGAGCTTCGCACTTTGTTCCCTCAGCAAGCGGAGGCCTTCGAAAATACAGAAAAAATCGCCCAGCGGTGTAATCTGGAATTTACCTTCGGCAAGTATCATCTGCCGGAATTCCAGCTGCCGGCGGGCTATGACTCGTTGTCTTATTTGAAAAAACTCTGCTATGAGGGTTTTGTGGAGCGTTACGGTGACCGCCATCCGGAATACCGCAAGCAGTTGGATTATGAGATCGATATGATCGAGAAAATGGGCTTTACAGACTATTTTCTCATTGTTTCCGATTTTGTCCGCTACGCCAAAAGCGTTGGGATTCCCGTAGGTCCCGGCAGAGGCAGTGCCGCCGGGTCTATGGTATCGTATACCCTGCACATTACCGACCTTGACCCCATGCAGTACAGCTTGTATTTCGAGCGTTTCCTGAATCCGGAGCGTATCTCCATGCCCGATATTGATATGGACTTTGGCGATACCCGCCGGGGCGAGGTGGTGGACTATGTCCGCAAGAAATACGGAGAGGATCATGTGGCGCAGATCGTTACCTTTGGTACTATGGCTGCCCGTGGCGCGATCCGGGATGTTGGCAGAGCCCTGAATTTCACCTTTGCCGAGACCGATGTGGTGGCCAAGCTCGTGCCGACAACCCTGCACATTACCCTTGAGGAGGCACTGAAAGTGTCGCCCAAGCTCAAGGAGATGTACGACGGTGACGAGCGGGTGCGGGAGCTGATCGATACCGCCAGAAGTCTGGAGGGTATGCCCCGGAATACCTCCACCCATGCCGCCGGTGTGGTCATTACCAAACGCCCGGTGTATGACTATGTGCCCCTGTCTACCAATGACGACACCATCGTGACCCAGTATACCATGACCACTCTGGAGGAACTGGGTCTGCTGAAAATGGACTTTTTGGGTCTGCGTAACTTGACCGTCATCGAGGACGCCGTGGCTGATGCCCGCAGAAAAGACCCGGAATTCTCCATGGCCAATATCCGGGATGACGACCCGGATACCTTTGCCATGCTCTCTGCCGGACAGACTGCCGGTGTGTTCCAGATGGAATCTGCCGGCATGACCGGTGTTTGCGTCAATATGAAGCCCCAGTCCATTGAGGATCTGACGGCGATCGTTGCCCTGTACCGACCGGGGCCCATGGATTCTATCCCCAAGTTTATCCAAAGTAAGCTCAATCCCCAGACCATTACCTATAAGCATCCCATTTTAGAGCCGATTTTGTCCGTGACCTACGGCTGTATCGTCTATCAGGAGCAGGTCATTGAGATCTTCCGCCGTCTGGGTGGGTTCAGTCTGGGTCAGGCGGATAATATGCGCCGAGCCATATCCAAGAAAAAGCAGGATGTGATCGTGGCGGAGCGGAAAGCCTTTATCTACGGCGATCCTGCCCGTAATATCCCCGGCGCAATTTCTGCCGGTGTGCCGGAACAGACCGCTCAGGCCATTTATGATGAGATACTGGATTTTGCCAACTATGCCTTTAATAAGGCACACGCCGTGTGCTATGCCAAGGTGGCCTATGATACGGCTTATTTGAAGTGCCATTATCCCAAGGAATATATGGCAGCCCTCATGACCTCTGTGCTGGACAGCCCGGAAAAGGTGGCGGGATATATCTCTGCCTGCAAGGATATGGGCATTTCCGTTTTGCCCCCTGATCTCAATGAGTCCAATGCCCACTTTACTGTCGTGTCCGAAGGAATTCGTTTTGGTCTGGCGGCGGTGAAAAATGTGGGTCGCGGACTGATCGAAAAGGTCGTTGCGGAGCGGGAAAGCGGTGGAGCTTACCGCTCATTGGAAGATCTTTGCAGTCGGATGTACGGCACAGAACTCAATAAGCGGGTGATCGAAAATCTTATTAAGTGTGGCGCTTGTGACTGCTTTGGTCTGCACCGCAGTCAACTGCTGTTTATCTACGCCGATGTGATGGAATCTGTGGCGGACAGCCGCCGCAGAAATGTGGAAGGGCAGATGGGTCTGTTCGGCATGGGTGATGACGATCTGGGAGAGATCGCCCCTGTGGCCGTTCCGGAATTGGCGGAGCTGACCCGGCAGGAGCAGATGGCCATGGAGAAGGAAGTTACCGGACTGTATCTCTCCGGCCATCCCATGGATGCCTATCGGCAACAGCTGAAGCAGGCCAATGTGGCGGCTATGGGCGAGATTTTGCAGTGCTTTGATGAGGGAGGAACGGATTTTGCCGATGAGCAGACGGTGACCATTGCCGGCATCGTTCAGCAGATCAAAATGAAGACCACCAGAAATAACTCTCTCATGGCCTATGTGTCTCTTGAGGATGATACAGGTGCAATGGAGCTTCTGGTCTTTGCCAATGCAATGGAGCGTTACGGCGGTTATCTGACGGAGAATTCCGCTGTGGTAGTGACGGGACGTATATCTGTCCGGGATGAAAAAGCCCCACAGGTCATTCTCAATCAGGCGTGGCCTCTGGATCAGTACACCGAAACTGCCCAGAGCCCTGTCCGGACTGCCGATTCCGGTCCTCGAAAGCTGTACTTGCAGATTCCTTCTCAGAACAGCAGGGAAGACCGCCGTGTCCGTCCCGTTCTGCAAATGTTCCCCGGAAGAATTCCCACAGTTTTGTTCTATGCCGATACCCGTGCCCGCTGCCAGACTTACTGTGATCTGCAGCCGGAATTACTACAGGAACTGCGGGAGATGTTGGGGGAAGAAAATGTTGTCATAAAATCCCGATAAATTTACAAAAGGGATACAAATTATTGCTGATTTGTGTTATACTTTTAAGTTGGATGAGCCTGTAACAGGCAATGAGATGTTCCCGGATAAGGAGGTGGCCTGTGAGACGCCGAAATATTGTGATACTGCAGTTGGGCGTACTGCTGTCTGCCACCTTGTTTTCGGGTTGTGCCGGACAGCCGGCAGACGGTCTTTACGCCTTGCCACGGCAGTCGGATGAGTATTATCAGCTCCAGTCTGCCATCGACGGGGTCATGGGTCATGATTCCGCTTATGCCGGTCCTCTGATCGGCTCCAATCAGCAGGCTGTACAGCTGGCGGATCTGGACGGTGACGGCTCAGAGGAAGCGCTGGCCTTTGTCAGGACGACCGGAGAAAAGCCCCTGAAGGTCTACATTTTTGATGAGACGCAGGAGGGTACATACGAGAACACCGCGGTCATCGAAGGGGACGGAAGCGCTTTTGATGCGGTGGACTATGCACAGCTGGACGATAAACCCGGCCTTGAGGTTTTGGTGGGCAGACGGCTCAGCGATCAGATTCTCCGATCCCTCAGCGCCTATTCCTATGAAAATGGGGATATGACCCAGCGATTGACCGCCAATTATACGGAATATACCGTAACGGATCTGGACAATGACGATTGTCGGGACGTGTTTGTCCTGCGGGCAGATGGAGAGACTGGTGGCACAGCCGAGCTGTACCGATGCCGTCAGGGCAGAATCATACGGGAGCGGGAGGCGGAGCTGTCCCAAGGGGCAAAGCAGGTCAGGCGGATACTGTCCGGCTTTGTATCTCCCGGTGTGCCGGCGGTATTTGTGGCCAGCTCTTATGGGGATGCCTCCATTGTTACGGATATTTTCGCTTTCCGGGATTCCCAGTTCAGCAATGTGGCGACCGACGCCCAGTCCGGGCTCAGTGCCCAGACCGTGCGCTATTATAATGTCTATGCCTCGGATATTGATTCCGATGGACTGATCGAACTGCCTACCCCTGTGGCTCTGCCCAGTGCAAATGCTCAGGAACAGACCCATTGGGTCATTGAGTGGTATAATCTTCAGCCTAACGGAGAGAAGCTGGTCAAGCTGACCACCTATCATGATTACCAGAACGGCTGGTATCTGGAAATTCCCGAGAACTGGACAGGACAATTGTCTGTATCTGAAAACGCAGAAGACTCCGGCTTGCCGGCAGTGGTGTTCTCCCGGTGGAATGGGCGGGGAAAAGCTCCGGAGGAGGTATTTACCCTCTACACCCTGACCGGGGAAGACCGCATAGCGCGGATACAGGACAGGGGTCTGCTTCTTCTGGCTGAAAAGGGTGAAACAGCCTATGCCGCCAGACTGGGAAGTTGCAGTTGGGCAAAGACTCTGTCACAGGAGCAATTACGAACCATGTTCCACTTTATCCAGGTGGACTGGAACAGCGGTGAACGATAAAGGAGTGCTGGAATGAAGAAAGTTCTGATATTGGAAGACGAGGTCAGTATCCGCAGCTTCGTCGTTATCAACTTAAAGCGCGCCGGTTATGAGGCTGTGGAGGCCGGTACAGGCATGGAAGCGCTGGAACAGCTGAAGAACAACCCCGATGTGGGCGTGGCGATTTTGGATATTATGCTTCCGGATATAGACGGTTTCGAAGTCTGCCGGAATATCCGTGCCACCAATAAAAAGATCGGTATTATCATGCTGACGGCCAGAAGTCAGGAGATGGATAAGGTCACCGGCCTGATGACCGGCGCGGATGACTATATCACCAAGCCCTTTAGTCCCGCTGAGCTGACCGCCCGTATTGACGCCCTGTACCGCCGGGTAGGCGGAGAAGCCATGCAGGATTCTGTGGAGATGCAACAGGGACCTTTTGTCCTCAATATCCGTAACCGCACGCTGGACAAGGCCGGACGCCGGGTGAAGCTGACGCAGGTGGAGTATTCCATCATGAAGCTGTTTATGCAGAACCCCGGCAGAGCCCTTTCCCGTGAGGATATTCTGGCTGCCGTATGGGGTCGGGATTACGATGGAGAACTGAAGATCGTGGACGTCAATATCCGCCGTCTGCGCATTAAGATCGAAGACGATACAGCCAACCCCACCTTCATTACCACGGTCTGGGGCTTCGGTTATAAATGGGGTGCGTAAAACCACCGCAGAAAAGGAAGTGAACCGCCCTGAAGAACCGTGTTAAGCTCTCCGGCATCCAGCGCCGGTGGATTCTCAATAACCTTAGTCTGGTCATTGCCCTTGTCATGTGCTTTGTGGCGGTGTTTTCTGTTTCCTTTACAGTCTATTGCTATTCCACAGCCCAGGTCGGTCTGGAGGAAAAGGCCAAGACCACCACGGACTTCTTCGGCAATTATATCAGCCAGAGCTATAATGAATACTATCAGTCCTGTATCCGCTACGCCCAGACCTTTGAGGAAAAAAATGTGCTGGAACTGCAGTTCATTTCCACCAACGGCAAGATCGTGGCGTCCTCCTACGGCCAGTGGGCGGGACAAGCCCCCCGTACCAAGGATGTGGCCAAGGCGGTAGCCAACAGGCAGATGGAAGCGTTCCGTGGGAGAAATCCCGATACCGGCGAGCGTATTCTGGCTGTGTCCAGTCCTATGATCTACTCCAACGGGGAGATCATTGGTGTTTTGCGCTTTGTGACAAGCCTCCGCAACGTTGACCGCCAGATCTGGACGGGCGTAGGCGCGGCGGTGCTTCTGGGCGTTTTGTTTATCGCCTTTATGCTCTATAGCAGTCGATTCTTTATCCGCTCTATCCTTGATCCACTGTCGGAGATCACGGCGACTGCCAAACGTATCGCCTCCGGCTCTTACGGTGCGCGGATACAGAAGCATCACGATGACGAGATCGGCGAGCTTGCCGAGACCATCAACGATATGTCGGTAAAAATGGTGCAGTCGGAAAAGACGCAGGCGGAGTTTATCTCCTCTGTGTCCCATGAACTGCGCACACCCCTGACGGCCATCACCGGATGGGGAGAGACCCTGCTTTCCGCCGAGCAGATGGATACGGCGGAGACCCGCCGTGGCATGGGCATTATCCTCCGGGAAGCCCGGCGGCTTACCGGTATGGTGGAGGAGCTTCTGGAATTTACCAGAATGCAGGATGGCCGGTTTACTCTGAATGTGGAAATGGCGGACATTCAGGCTGAATTTGAAGACGATGTGTTCATGTACGGAAGCCGATTGAAGCAGGAGGACATTGAACTGGAATATCTGGAAAACGAGGATGAAATTCCGGAGATTCCCTGTGATGTGTCCCGTATGCGACAGGTTTTCCTGAACATTTTGGATAATGCCGCCAAGCATGGTGGCGAGGGGAAGAAAATCACTGCCTCCATCCATCGTGAGGGAGAAGACGTGGTCATCCGAATCAGGGACTTTGGCCCGGGTATTCCGGAGGAAGAGCTTCCCATGGTCAAGCAGAAATTTTACAAGGGTAGCTCCAAGGCTCGGGGCAGCGGTATTGGCCTTGCGGTCTGCGAGGAGATCGTCACTATGCACGGTGGCGAGCTGACGCTGGAAAATGCCGAGGGTGGCGGAACTCTTGTGACCATCGCCCTGCCTGTGGGCGAAGAATAGAGGAACAGCATGGAAAAAGAACGTAATCAGGAAAAATTCAAGACCATGATCGGCGGTCAGGCGCTTATTGAAGGCATCATGATGCGCGGACCGGAGAAACAGTCTATTGTGGTACGCAGTCCCGAGGGGCTGGTGGTCAAAACCGAGGAGCTTAAACTGATCGCCAAGAAGAATCCTGTCTTAGGCCTGCCTTTGATTCGGGGTGTGGTGAATTTTGGAGCAAGCATGATCTGTGGCATCAAAGCCCTGATGTATTCTGCGGAATTCTTCCCTGAAGAAGCCGGAGAGCCCTCTAAATTTGACCTGTGGCTGGAAAAGAAGATCGGCTCGGAGAAGATGGAAAAATTTGTGATCTACTTTGCCATGGTGCTGGGTGTTGCTATGTCTGTGGGACTGTTTGTCCTGCTCCCCACATTTCTGGCAGGGCTGATTCCCGGCATGGATGGAAACTTCTTCCTCCGCAATCTGGTGGAGGGTGTGACGAAAATCGTCCTATTTTTGGGCTATATGATCTTAGTGTCCCAAATGAAGGACATGAAAAGAGTATTCTCATATCATGGAGCGGAACACAAGACCATCCGGTGCTACGAAGCTCAGCTTCCCCTGACTGTGGAAAATGTCCGTAGCTGCACCCGCAAGCACCCTCGCTGTGGCACAAGCTTTTTGTTTGTGGTCATCTGCATCAGTATTCTTTGCGGTGCGTTGATCCGGGTGGATAACACCCTGGCTCGAATGGGTCTGCATTTGTTGATCTTGCCCCTGATCGTGGCGATCAGCTATGAATTTAACCGCTTGGTCGGCCGTCATGATAACTGGTTGACCCGAATTCTCACTGCGCCGGGTCAGTGGCTTCAGAATTTCACTACTCAGGAGCCCGATGATTCCATGATCGAGGTGGCCATCCGGGCTGTGGAGGAGGTCCTTCCGGAGCAGGAGGGTGACGACCGGTGGTAATGACCTACGGCGAGCTTTATCGCCGGATGCGCCGGGAACTGGAACAGACGGAGGGGACGCAGTCTGCGGTTATTGCCAGAGAACTTCTGAGTCTGGCTTCCGGCCATGAGCCGGCCAAACTCATGGGGATGCAAAGCATCTACGCCCCGGATAAAGTAGGGGAGTGTGCAATGGCCCTCACCGTGCGGATACTGGCCGGTGAGCCTCTGGCCTATGTGTTGGGCAAGTGGAGCTTCTATGGTCTGGAGCTGACAGTCACGCCGGACGTGCTCATTCCCCGGGACGATACCATGGCGGTGGTGGAGCTGGCGCTGGAGCAGAGAGAATCTCTACCGGAAAAGCCCCGGGTGTTGGATCTGTGTACCGGCTCTGGCTGTATCGGTCTGGCACTGGCGTCCCAATGGTCAGATGCCCGGGTAACTATGGCAGATCTGTCCCCACAGGCGCTACGAATCGCCAAGCAGAATGTGACGGATCTGCACATGAGCGGTCGGGTGACCTGTGTACAGGCAGACGCGACAAAGCCTGCTGACCCGTTTTTGGGGAAATTTGATCTGCTGATCTCCAATCCGCCCTATATCACCACAGCGGAAATGCCCGAACTGCAACCCTCAGTGCGGGACTATGAGCCCCATATGGCACTGTGGGGCGGGGAGGACGGTCTGGATTTTTACCGCGCCATTGCGCAAAACTATGCCTCTGCCATAAAACCCGGCGGATCTCTCTGTCTGGAATTTGGACAGGGGCAGGAGGACGGCGTGAGCCGGATACTCCAACAACATGACTTTGAAATTCTCCGGCTCCGCAAGGATGCCGGTGGCATCATAAGAGCTGTACTGGCACGAAAGAAAGAGAGGAATCACGAAGATGGCTATGGAAAAGAAGAAGGGCGGGCCTGACAGCGCCATGCCCACCAGCGACAAGAGAAAAGCTCTGGATACGGCAATCGCGCAAATTGAAAAGAATTTCGGTAAGGGTACAGTTATGCGTTTGGGCGACCGCCCGGAAATGCAGGTGGATGCGATCCCCACCGGCTCTCTGGCTCTGGATGCCGCACTGGGAATCGGCGGTGTGCCCAAGGGCAGAATCATTGAAATCTACGGCCCTGAATCCTCCGGTAAGACGACCCTTGCTCTGCATATCGTGGCATCTGCCCAGAAAATGGGTGGAGAAGTGGCATTTGTGGACGCAGAGCACGCCCTTGATCCCGATTATGCCGCCGCGATTGGCGTAGATATTGACAATATGCTGGTCTCTCAGCCGGATACCGGCGAGCAGGCTCTGGAGATCACCGATGCACTGGTCCGTTCCGGTGCGGTGGATGTGGTGGTCGTGGACTCTGTCGCGGCCTTGATCCCCCGTGCAGAGATCGAAGGTGCAATGGGCGATACCTTTGTGGGTCCGCAGGCGCGCCTGATGTCTCAGGCTTTGCGGAAGCTGGCAGGCAATATTGCCAAGACCAACTGCGTGGTCATTTTTATCAACCAGCTTCGTATGAAGATCGGTGTGATGTACGGCAATCCTGAGACCACT
>JAZSAW010000083.1:0-4649 GCA_045602105.1 Candidatus Avilachnospira sp. | reverse complement strand
CGACAACCAGCTGTACGCTCGGTTCCTGAGCATGATGAAGGAGGGGGAGTAAGATGCCGCTGAATCCTGCAATCAAAATAGTACTTGTGATCGGCTCCGGCCCGATTGTCATCGGTCAGGCCGCTGAGTTTGACTATGCAGGCGCACAGGCCTGCCGTGTGCTGAAGGAAGCCGGTCTGGATGTGGTGCTGGTCAACTCCAACCCTGCCACCATCATGACGGATAACGCCATGGCCGATGAGATCTACCTTGAGCCTCTGACATCTCAGACCATTAAGCGTATTATCGAAAAAGAAAAGCCGGATTCCATGCTTGCCGGTCTTGGCGGTCAGGTGGGTCTGACCATTGCCATGGAGCTGAATAAGGAGGGCTTTTTGGAAAGTCACGGTGTCCGGCTTCTGGGCACCAATGCCGAATCCATTTCCAAGGCAGAGGATCGTCAGCTGTTCAAGGATACCATGGATTCCATTCATCAGCCTACTATTGCCTCGGACATTGCCAACACTCTGGAGGAGTCCTTGGCGGTGGCAGAGCGGATCGGCTATCCCGTTATTGTCCGTCCTGCCTTTACCCTTGGCGGTGCAGGCGGTGGTGTAGCTTATTCTGAGGAAGAGCTTCGCATTGTCGCCCGGACGGGTCTGGATGTTTCTCCCATTACCCAGATATTGGTGGAACGCTATATCAAGGGTTGGAAG
The DNA here is from genome assembly GCA_045602105.1 of Candidatus Avilachnospira sp. Taxonomy (GTDB): domain Bacteria; phylum Bacillota; class Clostridia; order Oscillospirales; family Oscillospiraceae; genus Avoscillospira. Next base: position 3,954 of record JAZSAW010000083.1, on the reverse strand, counting down.
GAAGTAGAGTTTGAGACCATGCGTGACACGGCAGGCAATGCCATCGCCGTTTGCTCTATGGAAAACTTTGATCCTGTGGGCGTGCATACCGGCGATTCCATCGTCGTTGCCCCTGCTCTGACACTGGCACAGAAGGAATACCAGATGCTCCGTAAGGCGGCTTTGGATATTGTGGAAGCACTGGAGATCGTCGGTGGCTGCAACTGCCAGTTTGCCCTGAATCCCGAGAGCTTTGAGTACGCTGTCATTGAGGTCAACCCCAGAGTTTCCCGTTCTTCTGCTCTGGCCTCCAAGGCAACCGGCTATCCCATTGCCAAGATCACCACCAAGGTGGCGTTGGGCTATACCCTCGATGAGATCACCAATGACATTACCGGCAAGACCTGCGCTTGCTTTGAGCCTGCCGTGGACTATGTGGTGGTGAAGTTCCCCAAGTGGCCCTTTGATAAATTCTATGGCTCCAGCCGTGAGCTTGGCACGCAGATGAAGGCTACCGGTGAGGTCATGTCCATTGCTCCCAGCTTTGAGATGGCCATTATGAAGGCTGTCCGGGGCGCTGAGATCGGTCTGGACACGCTCAACGCCAAGCCCATTTCCGATGAGCCTCTGGAAGTCCGGCTGAATCATCAAGATGACCGCCGTCTGTTCACAGTCTTTGAAGCGCTGAAAGCCGGTTGGAGCATTGCGGACATCCATCGCATCACCATGATCGATGAGTGGTTCCTGGGCAAGCTCCTGAATCTGGTGGAGTTTGAAAAGTCCATTGAAGGCGTGGAGCTGGATAAGAAGGAATATATGAAGGCCAAGCGCATGGGTTATCCCGACAAGGCTTTGGAGCGGATCACCGACCATGGGTTGCCTCCTAAGAAATGGGCCTATTACAAGATGGTGGACACCTGTGCTGCTGAGTACAACGCCACTACGCCCTATTTCTATTCTACCTTCGATAATTTCTGTGAAGCCCGCCGTTTCCGTCGTTCCGGACGGCCTGTGGTAGTTGTTTTGGGCTCTGGTCCTATCCGTATCGGTCAGGGCATTGAGTTTGACTACTCCTCTGTCCACTGTGTATGGACCTTGAAGGAACTGGGTTACGATGTGGTCATCGTCAACAATAACCCCGAAACGGTCTCCACAGACTACGATACGGCTGACCGACTCTACTTTGAGCCTCTGTGCCCCGAAGATGTCATGAACATCATCGAGGTGGAAAAGCCTGTAGGCGTGGTCGTGGCCTTTGGCGGTCAGACTGCCATTAAGCTGACGGAGTTCTTGGATCGCAACGGAGTGCAGATTCTGGGTACGAGCCAGGATTCCATCGACTTAGCGGAGGACCGTGAACGTTTTGATGCTCTGCTGGAGCAGTTCCATATCCGCCGTCCAAAGGGCATGGCTGTTCAGTCCTTAGACGATGCCCTTTCTGTGGCCAACAAGCTGGAATATCCTGTGCTTTTGCGCCCGTCTTATGTTATCGGCGGACAAAACATGGTCATCGCTCATAATGATGACGATGTCCGGGTCTATATGGATATGATTCTGGCGCAGGGTATTGAAAACCCGGTACTGGTGGACAAGTATATGAGCGGTATGGAGCTGGAAGTAGACGTCATTTCCGATGGAGAAGACGTGCTTATTCCCGGCATTATGCGCCATGTAGAGCGTGCCGGCGTCCACTCCGGTGACTCCATCGCTGTCTATCCGCCCTATGGCATGACAGACCGGATGATCGAGAATGTGGTCAGCGTGTCTACGGAGCTGGCTCTGGCCATGAAGACCAAGGGTCTGGTGAATATCCAGTACCTGTTCTATCAGGGTAAGCTCTATGTCATTGAGGTCAACCCCAGAGCATCCCGTACCATCCCGTATATCTCCAAGGTCACCGGCGTTCCTATGGTGGATCTGGCGACCAGAGTCATGATGGGCGAAAGCTTGAAGGATCTGGGCTACGGAACGGGTCTGTATCCCACTCCGCCTTATTTCTGCGTCAAAGTGCCTGTTTTCTCCTTTGAAAAGCTGTCTGACGCCAATTCCCGCCTTGGTCCGGAGATGAAGTCCACCGGTGAGGCTCTGGGTCTTGGTCGCACCATGACAGAGGCTCTGTTCAAGGGACTGACTTCCTCCGGTATGAGCGTGGCCTCCGTTCAGCCCGGAAAGCGCCTTGGCGCGCTGATCTCTGTGGATGACCACGACCTGCTGGAAGTGGTGGGTCTGGCCAAGAAGCTGGATGATCTGGGCGTTGTCATGTACGCCACACCCAAGACTGCGGCAGCCATTGAAAAGCTGGGCATTGAAGTTCAGCAGGTGACTTCCATTAAGGAATCCGATCATATCTTCGATGTGCTGGAAAGCGGCAACGTGAATTTCATCATCTATACCGGTGATCTGGTGGTCTCCACCTATGACCATTTCCGTGCCCTGCACCGCCGTGCTATGCAACTCTCCATTCCTTGTCTGACCTCTCTGGATACGGCAAATGCTCTGGCAGATATCATGGCCAGCCGGTTTACTCAGGACAATACAGAGCTGGTGGACATCAACCATATGCGTAGCAGTCATACCCAGTTGAAGTTCTATAAGATGGAGGGCACGGGCAACGACTATATCCTGTTTGATAACCGGGATGGCATCATCAACTGTCCGGAATCCCTGTGCATTTCCGAGTGTGATCGGAACTACGGAATCGGCGCAGACGGCATCTGCCTGATCGAAAACTCTGAGGTTGCCGATGCAAAGCTCATCTTCTTTAACCGTGACGGCAGCCGCGGAGCTATGGCCGGTAACTGTATCCGCTGTGCCGGTAAGTATCTCTACGATAACGGCATCGTGTCCTCTGATGAGATCTGTCTGGAGACCCCTGCGGGTATCCGTCAGCTGAAGATGTATGTGACCAACGGCAAGGTCACCACAGTAGACGTGGGTATGGGCAAGCCCAACCTGAATCCTGCCAGTCTGCCCTGTACACTGGAAGGGGAGAAGCTGATCAGCCATCCCGTGTTTATCGGTGGCCGGAGCTGGGATATTACCTGCGTCAGCATGGGCAACCCGCACTGTGTGGTATTTTGCTCGGAAATCGGTAGCCTGAACTTAGAGGAGATCGGTCCTCAGTTTGAAAATGCACCGATCTTCCCGGAGCGCACCAACACGGAATTTGTACGGGTGGTCAACCAAAATACCATCAAAATGCGTTGCTATGAGCGGGGAAGCGGAGAGACTCTTGCCTGTGGTACCGGCGCATGCGCCGCAGTAGTGGCGGCTGTGGAAAATGGTCTGTGCTCCAAGGATGAGGAAATTACCGTTCAGGTCAAGGGCGGTGAGCTCTATGTCCGGTATACGGACGAGGGCATCAGTCTTGCCGGCAATGCCCGATTGGTCTATACGGGCGAACTGGAATATTAAATATTAATAAAAAGGCGTGCAATGCACGCCTTTTTAATTTTTACCCTTGACAAGATCTGGTAGTTAGCGTAAATTAATTTTGAGTTAGTCGAGACAAACGCGGGGTGGTACTATGACATTAAAAGAGCTACAGGTTGGACAAAGCGCGAAGATCCTGCAGGTCGGAGGAAGTGGAGCGTTACGCCAGCATTTTTTGGATATGGGCGTCATACCCGGCGCAGAGGTCACATTGGTGAAGCTCGCGCCTATGGGTGATCCCATGGAGTTGAGACTGCATGGATATGAGCTGACTTTGCGGTTGGACGATGCGGAGCGGATAGAAGTTGAACAGATCGACCGGACTGAACATGAGCAGAAGGAGCAGAAGGTGCGAAAGGCGCCGGCGTTACATCCCGGATTGGGACAAAGCGGTATCTATCATACCAAGGCCGATGGGATAGCCCTGCCTGAGAGTGAGCTACTGACCTTTGCTCTGGCAGGCAATCAAAATTGTGGCAAGACCACCTTGTTCAATCAGCTGACCGGAGCAAATCAGCATGTAGGCAATTTCCCCGGCGTTAC
>JAZSAW010000082.1:0-2431 GCA_045602105.1 Candidatus Avilachnospira sp. | reverse complement strand
AGAGGACTAAACGGACTGCTCCGGAGATAAAGGACAGATTCAAGACACTATCTGTTTTACGACAACAAAAAACCGAAGTTTACACTATTGTGTGAACTTCGGTTTTGGTGCAGAAGAAGGGACTTGAAGGGCTTTGCCCTTCACGCTCGCAAGCTCGCTAACCCGATTGTGTTCGGCTTCGCCGAGGGGGTTCAAGTCCCTACCTGATTTCTGACATAAAAATAAAGAACCTACACTGAAGTGTAAGTTCTTTATTTGGTGCGAGAGACGGGACTGGCCGTCTGCGGCGGCTACGCCTTGCATCCTATTCGCTCAGCGACCGTGGGGCAACGCCCCACAGTACCCGCTTCGCGCTCTTCGCTAAAAACAGTCCACCGGGCTGTTTTCTTAACGCTCAGACCCTCTCGGGTTCAAGTCCCGCAAAGGAAAAAGAAAAGCACCCACATGGGGTGCCTTTCTTTTTGGTGCGCGAGGCGGGACTTGAACCCGCACGTCCGGAGTGGACACTAGAACCTGAATCTAGCGAGTCTGCCAATTCCACCACTCGCGCATCTTGCGCCGTTCAACGCGAAAAGTATCATAGCATATCCCCTCTGGTTTGTCAATCGTTTTTTGGAAAAAGAATGTTTTTGGGGATTTGGCGCAGACTAAGAAAAAACGAGGAGGAAAACCATGAGCGAAAATGTGAAAGATCCTCAGGAGCGGGAGGAAGACCGACGGCAAATACAGGACTTTGGCGCGTCTTTGGTCAAAAATGAACAGGGCGCGATCTATACGTTGACCATCATCGGACAGGTAGAGGGTCACCAGATCCTGCCGGAAACGGCCAAGACCACCAAGTATGAGCACGTTCTGCCCTTGCTGGCGTCCATTGAGGAGAGCCCGGAGATCGACGGCCTGCTGATCCTGCTCAATACGGTAGGCGGAGATATTGAGGCAGGCCTTGCCATTGCGGAGATGATCGCCGGTATGCGTAAGCCTACGGTCTCTTTGGTGCTGGGCGGCGGTCATTCCATCGGTATCCCTCTGGCGGTCTCTGCCAAACGGTGCATGATCGCCCCCACAGCCAGTATGACCATCCATCCCGTCCGCATGACCGGTGTGGTGGTGGGTGCGCCCCAGACCTATCAGTATTTTAACCGTATTCAGGAGCAAATCGTGGATTTTGTCACCGCCAATTCCCGCATTACCCGGGAGAGCTTTCTGTCCTATATGATGGCCACCGGGGAGATCGCTACAGACGTCGGCTCTGTGGTCTATGGCAGGGAAGCCGTGGAAGTCGGACTGGTGGACCAGTTGGGCAGTGTAGGGGATGCTTTGGAATATCTCCACGGCGAGATCGAGAAAAATAAAAAAGACAGCCGGTAGGCTGTCTTTTTTATTCAGCTTCTATTCGCAAGACCGGACAGCTTTTCCTCATCGGTCACTTCCACAGCACCCCGGGAGAGCTGTACCATCCCCTCCGACTGGAAATATCGGAGCATCCGTGTGACCACCTCGCGGGCAGTGCCCAGATGATTGGCGATGGTCTCATGGGTCAGGCGCAGAACGGCAGTGCCCTCCAGCGTGACCTCCTCCAGCAGAAAGCCGGCCAACCGCTGATCAAAGCTCCGCCACATGATCTGCTCCATGAGCCACATGACGTCGGAAAACCGGCTGGCCATGACCTCATTGGTAAAATTGGCCAGAGGGGCAGATTCCTCCATCAGCTGTTTGTAGACATAGGGAGGCACGACCATGAGTTCCGAGGGCTTTTCCGCCTGAATAATGACCTCAAACTGGATGCTGTTCATCATGCAGGAGGCGGAAAACAGGCACAGATCCCGGTCAAACAGACGATAGAGAGTGATTTCCCGGCCTTCATCGGAGAACATATATGCCCGCAACTGTCCGGTTTTGACCAGAACGATTCCGATGCAGTCCAGTGAGCCGTTGTGGATTACCGTGCCTTTTTCCACACTCCATGGCTTGGCAGAACTGGTCAGACGAGCCTGCTGATCAGGGGTCAGTTTATCCCAGATGGGGAAGAAAGAAGCAAATTCCATACTCAAACCTTGAAGCTGTCCTTCAGGGATACAGCCCGGTTAAAGACCAGATGTCCAGGCTTGGAATCCTTGCTGTCGGCACAGAAATAACCGGTACGCATGAACTGGAAACGGTCGGCAGGCTGGGTGTTGCCAAGGGCGGCCTCTACCTTACAGCCCTGCAGGATCTCCAGAGAGTTGGGGTTCAGGCAATCGATAAAGTCCTTGTCGGCACCATCGGGAGATTCGTCGGAGAACAGATAGTCATACAAACGGACCTCAGCATCCACAGCCGTGTTGGCATCCACCCAGTGCAGCGTCGCACCCTTCACCTTGCGGCCATCGGCAGGATCGCCACCGCGGCTCTCGGGATCATACTCGCACAGGATTTCAGTCACATTTCCGTT
>JAZSAW010000081.1:0-11477 GCA_045602105.1 Candidatus Avilachnospira sp. | reverse complement strand
CACCCAGACCGCTCCGCTTTCCGCCAGTTGGTGGAGGGTTTCTTCGTCCAGATACGCCCCATGCTCAATGCTGTCCACCCCGGCAAGCAGGGCATTGGACACAGCCTCCACGCCATTGGCATGAGCCATGACCGAAAAGCCCATGTCATGGGCAATGGACACCATATCCCGGCACAGCGCATAACTGCAAGGGGTGTCGGTCACCACACCGAAGCGGTCAAAGTCCATCAGCCCGGAGACCATGATTTTGATAAAATGTCCGCCACGGTGCTTTACCTCATCGACCAGAGCTTTGTACTCCGTCAAATCAGAAAAACCACGACCCAGAAAACAGCCGTAATGCCCCTGACGACAGATGTTGAACACCGGTGTGCGGTAGATGATGCCGTATTCCTCCGCCAGTTGGGAGGCGCGCAAGCCCACGCCCCACGCATCTCCGCCATCCCGAAGAAAGGTCGCTCCTCGGTTTACATAATTTTGCAATCGACCGCGGATCAGTTCATCATCGGGCTTTTCTTTTTGATGGTCAATGGCGGCGCGATAATAGACGCCGTCGAGAATCATATGGATGTGACAATCGCCAAACACCGCGCTCCCCTGCCTTTCGGAAACAGTATAGCACAGTTTGGCGAAAGAAGCAAAAAGAACACAACGAAACAGCTCTCCTACTCGTTATAGGGAAAATATGACCAGCCCAATATTGCTTTTTCGTTAATTTCACCGTAACTCTGACTGTCATAGATATACCAGAACTTCCCCTGCTCATAGCTTCCTCCGCAGGAAAACAGTTCTCCATCCTCCCGGCATTTCAGCAAAACATAGCTTCCCTCCCGTGGACGCACACTTTTTGGCTTCCAAATCAGAACAGAAAAGGCTTCGTGCTCCATACCATCACCTACTTTTTAGAATTTCCTTGATTATAATTCTAATTTGGAATTATATCAACTGATTTCGCCATTATAATTCTAAAATCGAAAGATTTTGGTGGTGATGGCATGAAGCCCCGTCGAATCCCTTACGGAAACAAAAACATCTGTGGTGCGAATATAGAGCGTATCCGCAAAGCCCATGGAATGGCACAAAATGAGTTGGTTTCTAAAATGCAGTTGCTGGGCGTAGACATCAATCCCAGCAGTCTATCCAAACTGGAGGGGCAGTTGCGTTCTGCTACCGATATGGAATTGCTGGCTATCGCCCAGATTTTTCATACCACCGTGGATGCCCTGTTGACCCAATCGGACGAACAGGCAAAATAAAAACCACGCCGGGATGCTACTGCATCCCGGCGTGGTTTACGTTTATTCCTGTTCCCAGTTGTGCCAGATGTTCTGGACGTCATCGTCATCTTCCATGATGTCGATGAGCTTTTCCATGTTCTTGATGTCCTCCGGATCTTCCAGCTTCTGGTAGTTCTGGGGGACCATTTCGATCTGGGCGGAAACAAACTTGTAGCCCTTGGCCTCCAGAGCGGAGGAAACGGCGTTGAAATCGTCGGGCTCGGTGTAGATGGTGTAGACCGTGCCGTCGGGTTCAAAGTCGGAAGCACCGCAGTCCAGAGCGTCCATCATGACGGCGTCTTCCTCAAGCTCCTCGTCCTCGTCATCGATGACCAGAACGCCCTTGCGGTCAAAGCTCCATGCCACACAGCCGGATGCGCCCAGACCCTTGCCGAACTTATCCAGATAGTGACGCATATTGGAGGCGGTACGGTTGCGGGAATCGGTCATAGTCTCCACGATGACAGCCACACCACTGGGGCCGTAGCCTTCGTAGGTGATGGATTCGTAGTTGTCGCCGGAGCCTGCGCCGGCAGCCTTTTCCAGGGTGCGCTTAATGTTGTCGTTGGGCATATTGGCGGCCTTGGCCTTGGTGATGACCGTCGCCAGACGGGAGTTGTTGGCAGGGTCAGCAGAGCCACCCTCCTTCACCGCAACGATCAGCTCCTTGGCGATCTTGGTAAACGCGGCGGAACGCTTGGCGTCCTGCGCGCCTTTGGTTTTTTGAATGTTATGCCATTTGGAATGTCCGGACATGGTTCTACTTCCCTTCTCGGTCTCATGAAAATTTCTCCAGATATTTTAGCACAGTCACAGGGGTAAATCAACCGCCTGCACGAACTTTTTAGAAAAATGCCATCACATCTGTGTGGGTTTTGGAAACCTCCACGGTGATCTCCGGGAATTCTTTCCGCAAACCCTCTGCCAGCACCTCCACCACCGGGTTTTCTGTGTAAAAATGTCCGGCATCGATGAGGTTGATGCCCAGATCATAAGCGTCCCGGAATTGGTTGTACTTGACGTCCGCCGTCACCAGTGTATCACACCCGGCTTCCAGAGCGGTGGCATATTCATCCCCGCAAGCACCACCGCCTACAGCCACCTTATGAACAGGCTTTCCGCCATCCACAAAGCGCAGAGCCGGCACGCCCAATTGCTCTTTGACCAGTGAAAGGAACTGCTTCAGCTCCTGTTCGGGGACAATGCCTGTCCGCAACAGGCCGTAGGGTCTGCCCTGCTCATCCTGTCCCATGGGCTGAGCCACCTGAATATCCGTCAGACCCAGAGTCTGCGCCAGAACATCATTGACGCCTCCCGGCGCGCAGTCCAGATTGGTGTGGGCGTTGACGGCGCAGATACCGTGCTTGGCGAGTATCAAAATGCACCGACCCACAGGGTCATCCCATGTAATGGCCTTGGGGGCACGGAAAATCAGGGGATGATGGGTAAGAAGCACATCCGCTCCCATATCCACCGCTTCCCGGCAGACATTTTCAAAGGGGTCAAGGGCGACCAGCACCTTTTTGACCTCCCGATTCCGGTCACCGCACAAAAGCCCGGTATTGTCCCAGTCGTACTGCATGGACTGGGGTGCTATTGCGTTAACATAATTTATAATATCGTTAACTATCATAGACTTTTCCTCATTTCCCGCACCTCATTGAGGGCACATTCGTAATAAGCCAGCCGGTGGGCATCCTGCTTGCTTTTGCGGATACCCGTCACCGTCTTTTCCAGCGCGTTCTCGATCCGGTCAACATAGGCCGGAAGCAGTTCCGACCCACTGTGCAGAAGCTGAGAGGACACATACTGCTCCCCCGGAGAAAGAGGTCTGCCCCCGCCAAAGCGAGCCTGAATGGTAAAATACAAAAATCCTCCATCCTGCACCAGCCGTTCTTCCTCAATGGCAAAGCCTGCCTCACCCAGATACCGGCGCAAGTCATTGCCGGAGGTCTGGGGCTGAAGAATCAGGGTATAGGCCGGATCTCGCACCCAAGGAGCTTCCTGCAGAATATGGGCGATACAGTCTCCACCCATACCGGCACAGACGATGGTATCCACCTGACCGGGGCTCAGGGCAGACAGTCCGTCCGCCACAGCAAAGCGCATCTGCTCCGCTGTGCCAAACAAGCGGGCATTTTCCCGCGCCTTTTCCAGAGGCATGGGGCGTAGATCGCAGGCCTCCACATGGGTCGCAACGCCCTGCCGGATGAGCCATATGCCCAAGTATCCGTGGTCACAGCCAATGTCCGCCACCTTTGCTCCTGGGGCAATCATAGATGCACAGCATAGCAACCGTTTGGAAATGGGAATTTTCATCAAATCTCTCCTGATAAAAAAGCCTCCCGGAAAAGGAGGCTTTTTTCTTACTGCTGTTCTTTGGCGGCGTTCTCGGAAACCTCGATGAAATAGTTCACCTGCTTCAAAAACGCATCACAGTCCACACCGTGGACCATGCAGGCTTCCTCCACGGTCTCACCCCGGGAAGAGGGGCAGCCCAGGCAGTGCATGCCGATGGCCATAAACAAAGGTGCGGTCTGAGGGGCAATATCCAGAACATCGCCGATAATGGTATTTTTTTCAATTCTAGCCATGATCAAAACTCCTATCGTTTTTCTTTTATCCTATCGAATTTCTCACAAAAAATCAAGTCCGGGAAAGCAAAGCTGCCGCATATTCCAGCGGTTTCAGGTCAGCCTGTTCCATCTGCCCGGCATCAAAGAGGCGAGCGACCTCCGGGTCAATGGGCAGTCGTGCCAGCACCGGCAGGCAGTACATCTGCGCCACCTGATCCAGACTGCTTTCCCCGTAGATCTTATGCTCTTTTCCGCAGTCGGGGCACCGGAAATAGCTGTAATTCTCCACAAAACCATACATAGGAATGTGCATCATCTGCGCCATTTTCACGGCCTTTGCCACGATCATGGACACCAGATCCTGCGGGGAGGTGACCAAAATCACGCCGTCAATGGGCAGGCTCTGGAAGGTCGTCAGGGCGACATCTCCCGTGCCGGGAGGCATATCCACAAACAGATAATCCACATCGCCCCAGCACACATCGGTCCAGAACTGCTTTACCGCGCCACCCACCACAGGGCCACGCCACAAAACCGGATCGGTCTCGTTGGGAAGCAGGAGGTTGATGGACATGACCTTGATGCCGGTTTTGGTCTCGGCAGGAATCATGCCGTCATCTGTACCGGTGATCTGTCCACTCAGACCAAAGGCCTTGGGAATGGACGGGCCGGTAATATCCGCATCCAGCACAGCGGTCTTATAGCCCTGACGGGACATGGCCGCCGCCAGCATAGCCGTGACGGTGCTTTTGCCCACACCGCCTTTGCCGGACATAACCGCGATCACTTTTTTCACATGGGAATGGGCATTTGCCTCAGCCAGCAGGCTCTCAGCCTTGCGGTCGGAACAGCTCTCCCCGCAACTGGAACAGTTGCCGGAACAATTACTCATGAGATAAACTCCTTTATTGACAAGAATAGCTTTATTCTATCATGTTGTGCCGGAAAGTCAACCGACACTGCCTTCCATTTGCAGGGACAAAATTTCCCACTGCTCCATAAGTTCTTCCAGATGGGCTTCAGCTTCGGTTTTTTCCGCCAGAAGCCGGGTCAGCTCCTGATAATCGGCGGCAGCCGCTTCAATAAGCGGGTCAAATTCCGCCACGGCATTTTCCTGCTTTTCCACTTCCCGCTCCAGGGCGCGAAGCTTCTTTTCCAGAGCCTTGTCGTTGTTTCTTGGTTTTTCCTTTTTTTCCTTTTTCTCCACGGAAGCAACGGGCTTTTGTGCCTGCTCATGCTCCAGAATGGAGCGGTACTTGGCGTAGGAGCAGGGATAGTCCCGAATACCATCTTCCGTCAGCTCCCAAATCCGGGTAGCGAAGCGGTCGATAAAATACCGGTCATGAGACACAAACAACAGTGTCCCCTCGTATTCATCCACTGCAGCCTCGATCCACTCCCGGGAGGCAATGTCCAGATGATTGGTGGGCTCATCGAGAATCAGCAGATTGATCTTCTCGTCCATGAGCATACACAGACGCAAACGGCTCTGCTCACCGCCGGACAGACTGGAAACAGTCTTGAACACGTCCTCGCCCTGAAACATAAACGCACCCAGCCGATCTCTGGCCGTCTGAGGCGTACAGTTCTTTTCATACAGCATGGCGTCGTAGAGGGTGCGCTCCGGGTTGGCAAAATGGATGATCTGGGGCAGATAGGCCGTCTTGACCGTAGGACCGAAACGGATTTTGCCTGTAGTGGGCGTTTCCTCCCCCAGCAGAATTTTCAGGAACGTGGATTTTCCCGTGCCGTTGTCGCCCAAAAGGGCGATTCGCTCCCCACCCTGTACCTGCACGTCCACCTGAGAAAACAAGGTGCGATCTCCAAAGCTCTTGGAGAGGTTTTTTACCGAAAACACCTCGTCGCCGTAAAAGCTTTTTTCTTCAAAGCGGGTACGCATCTGACGCTCTGCCGTTGGACGGTCGATATGCTCCATGCGGTCGATGCGGTGCTGAATGGACATAGCACGGCGGTAGAGGGTACGGTTATTGATGCCCCAGCCCTTCATCCGCTCCACCGTGTAGCTGAGCTGTTTGATCTTGGCCTGTTCCTGCTGATACTGCTTCATCTGCAGTTCATAGCGCGCCTGTTTTTCCTCCACATAGAACGAATAATTGCCGGAATAAAACTCTGCCTTTCCGTCCCGAAGCTCCACGATGCGCTGTACTACCCGGTCCAAAAAATACCGGTCATGGGAGATGGTCAGCACCGTTCCCTTAAAGCGCAGGATATATTCCTCCAGCCATTCCACGCTTTTCATGTCCAGATGGTTGGTGGGCTCGTCCAAAAGGAGAATGTCGGTTTTTTCCAACAGCAGGCGAGCCAGATTGACCCGGGTCTTTTCCCCCCCCGAGAGCTTGGAAAACAGTTGCTTTCGCATATCTGCGGGTATGTTCAGACCGTTGCAGATCTTCTCCAGCTCCACATCGGTCTCATAGCCACCGCCAACGGTATAGCGGTTCATCAGTTCATCGTACCGGCGCAAGATCTCCGGATCGGTATCGTCTGTCATGGAGGCTTCCAGTTCATCCAGCTGACGGCGGATGGCAAAAAGCCCGGAAAAAGCGGTTTTCATCACCCGCTCCACGGTGAACTCTTCCGGATAACGGGGAATCTGGGAGATCAGTCCCACCTTTTTCCCCGGTGCGAAGATGACTTCGCCGGTATCATAGGACAGCTCTCCCGTAAGGATGCGAAACAAGGTGGTCTTACCTGCGCCGTTGCGCCCCATAATGCCCACCCGCTCTCCGGCCTGCACATCAAAGCTCAGACCGTCCAGTATATTTTGCTCCGCGTCAAAGGATTTGACCAGATTTTTAACAGAAAGATCGATCATGGTGCTTCCTCTCCGGATTTTTCTTCCAAAATAGCCTCCACCGCCTCACAGGCAGTCCGGGCATCGTAAAGTACATTAAGTACTTCCAGCAGGGCATTGGCACTCATGTGCTCCGGAAGCTCTAATGCCCGCAACACCTGCAACCGCTTGCTTCGGCTGTCTTTTCCGCCGGAAAGTCCCCAACGGTACAGATCCTGCTTGGTCACCGGCTCATGGGGTGCGGAAGCTTCTTCATCCTCGAAGGTCGCCCCGGCATTGCGCAGAGCCTGAAGAAGCACGTCCCGCTCCATGCCCTCCACCCCCAGCTTGCCTTCCTTGCCGGCAGTCGCCTTGCGCTTTTCCTTGCCGGCAATATCGGGGATATAGGCGTGGCGCACCTGCTCTTTGGGCAGTGCGCCCCTCAAATAATTGCGAATCACAAAGCCTGCGCCGTCGGAATCTGTCAGGATAATGAGTCCACGGCTTTGGGCTACCCGGCGCAGAAGTTCCAATAATTCTTTGTTGTTCATGACCCCAAAGCCGTCGGTCTGGAACACTGCCGTGTCCACCACCTGACGCAGGGTATTTTTGTCGTATTTTCCCTCCACCACAATGGCTTCTTTGATCTTAACCACGGCGCGCCTCCTGTGCCAGCCGAAGCAGGAGCAGTTCCAGCTCCCGCTGTTCATCTCCAACAAAGGATTTGAGCTTCTGGTCGGTCTCCAAACACAGGGTCACTGCCCTTGCGCAGAAGGAATCCGATACCCGGCGGGCAGTGGTCATGGTCTTTTGCAGAACAAAGCTGTGAGGCGCGCGACCGGTAGAGGCTTTCAGCATTTCCGCCAGTGCCCCCTCTCCCTTTCCTGCGCTCATGACCGTTCTGGCATAGAGGAGCCGGCGCATGGCACTGCCGATGGCGCCCAGCAGATAAATGGGCTCTTCCTGCATTTGCAGAAGCGTCCGCAGTTTCACCAGTGCCTTTTCATAGTCGCCCTCGGCAATGGCATCGGTAATATCAAACATATCCGCATCCAATACCGGAATGACCACCGCCCGGATGTCCTGCTCGGTGATGATGTCTCCGGAGGCATAAGCGGAGATTTTTCCGATCTCGGCACTGAGGGCAGTCATGGTCCCGCCGGTCACAAAGGTCAGAAATTCACACTGCCGGTCATCAATGTCCTTGCCGTAACTGCGAAAATGCCGGCGAATCCATGTATTCAGCTCCCGCTGGCTCTGGCGGGCAAATTCCACGGCAAGCCCTTGGGACAGCGCTTCTTTCAGCTTCTTGTGCCGTCCGTCCACCTTATATTCCACGGTGTCGAACACGAAAACCACCGTGCAGTAATCGGGAATATCAGATAAAATGGCGGTCAGGGTCTCCCGGGCATCCTCAGTCAGACGGCTCAGATCACAGTCGTCGATCTGCACCAGCGAGTGCTCCGCCATCATGGGCATGGCCTCCACAGCGTCTGCCACCGACTGCCAGTTAAGATTTTCCTGAGTGAACCGATGGTAATTGAAGTCCTCAGCAGGGCCGTCCAAAAGCTTCTTTTTCAGTTGCTCCAGATAGTGATCCCGGAGATAATGCTCCTCGCCGTAAAACAGGTAAAGCCGTCCGTACTGTCCGGTTTTCAGATCCTGCTTCAGCACCGGTAAAGACTGGGGTGCTTCGTTCTTCTTTGCCATGGTTCGCCTCCTTTCAGGGATGGAAGATCAGCGTTCCCTGCTGATCTGTCCGATAAACTTTAGCCCCTGACTTCTGTATGCGAAGCAGGGTCTGAGGGTCAGGATGTCCGTAAGAATTGTCCTGTCCTACAGATATGACCACCGCCTTGGGGCGGACAGTATCCAGCAGAGCCTGTGACGTGGAAGTTTCCGCCCCATGATGCCCCGCCACCAGAATTTCCACCTGTGGCAGATCATAGGCCGCCAAGAGCTGAAGCTCCACAAAATGATCCACATCTCCGGTAACTAGAATATCATATTCCGCCACCGTTGCCAAGACGCAGATACCCATATTATTGTCATTTTCCATGGATAGCGGGGGATAAACCGTAAGTTTTCCTCCGGAAAAGGTCACTTCCATTTGGTCTGTCACCGCCAGCACCTGACTGCCCGCTTCCCGGGCAGACTCCTCGATGGCTTCCCGCATCCCGGTGTCATCGGGGATGTCCGGCAAAATCACCAATCCAGCCTTTACCCGGCGTAAAAACTGTATTGCGCCACCGGCATGGTCGGCATCATAGTGGGTGAGAATCAGCACGTCCACCTGTGCCTTTCCCTGACTGTGGAGCGTCTGCACCAGCAAGTTTCCCGCCTGCTCCGGGTCTTCTCCTCCGCAATCCATGACCGCGGTAAGATCCCCGGCCTCCAACAGGGTACACTGACCCTGCCCCACATCCAGCACCCGATACGCAGGATCTGGGTTTCCAAACCGTCCCCAGAACGCACAAATCACAAAAGCTACAGACAAAGCCAGTACCGGTACTGCCACCTTGCGTTTTCTGCCCAATAATAACCCATATACCGCGCCGTAGGCGCAGATTGCCCAGACCATCAACGGCAGATTTTGGGGATAGACCGCCCCATAGGGAAATTTCCCCATAAGCCGGCAGACAAGCAAAATCCAGTCGGTCAGGATTTTTACCGGAATGTGGGCTATGGGCAAAAAGCACGACAGCAGTCCCAGCATAAACGCGCCGGTGACCGCCCATAAGCACAACAGGTTGGACACTACCGCCACCAGAGAGACCAGATCGAAATAATATACCGTAAAGGGGAGGGTAAAGGCCGTTGCGCCCAAACTGGCTGCCAGAGATGTAGAGAGAAACCGAGCCAGCCGACCCGGACTTTTCCACAGGCTTAATAGTCTTTGCTGTATCGGCTGTGCCAGAAGCAGAAGACCGGCCACAGCAGAAAAGGAGAGCTGAAAGCTGACGTTGGAAATGACCCATGGATTTTCCAGTAAAAGCACCATCCCCGCCAAGCCTAAGGATGTCAGAGAATCCCGCTCCCGATGAAACAGTGGCGCGGACAACAGCAGGATCTGCATCACCGCCGCCCGGCAGGAAGATGGGGACGCACCGGTCATCAGGGTAAAGAAGCAGGCCATGGGGATGCCCAGTATGGCGGTCAACCGGGGATTTCCACCACAGCAAAAGGCCAGCATAGTCATGAGCATGGATACGTGCATACCCGATACTGCCATGGCATGGCTGAGACCCGCCACAGACAATTCTGTGCGCACAGCCTCCGTAATACCCGACTGGTCGCCTGTCAGCAATGCCTGCAAAAGCCCGGCATTTTCGCCGGTATAAAGGGTATCGATCTTCTCCTGTACCCATAACCGCACCTGTACAGGAAGAGGAGGCTCTCCCCGATCTACGGTAAGGGACTGGTCGGCATACAGCTTCAGAGCAGCGCCCTTTCTGCGCAAATAGGTGGCCTCCTGATCCAGTTCCGCCCGAACAGGACCGATCAGGCGGTCACCGGGTGTCACTTCCCCCAGTTTTCCGTAGAGGATCGCATCATAATTCCGCCCCTGCACCCGAATCTGCACCCAGCCGTACCGCTCATCCATGACGCTCTCCCGAACTTCCATGGTCAGCACCTGCTCTGTGCCGTCCAGCTTTTGTAAAGGCGCAAGCCAGATCTGATCATAGCCCCGGCACCAGATAAGCCCCGCCGCCAAAGCCAGAAACACAATGCACCATGCCGGTCGCTTCAGCCATCGGCATACCGCCGATAAAAGCAGACATCCTCCGGCAATATACAGCACCCGAATATCCTGCCACAGATAAACATAGAACGCCGTCGCCCCGGCAAAAACGCCGGCAAAAATCGCCAATTTTCTCATAATCGCCCCATAAAAAAGGCCGATGGTGTCTGCCATCGACCTTTTGTCAAAATTTATGCTCCTTTATTCCGAAGAAGAAAGGTCACCGCAAAAAATACCGCCAGATACAGACTGATGACCGCGCCTGTAGAACAGCCCAGATAGTAACCGGTAACCAAACCGGCAACTCCGGCGGTCAATGCCCCCAGTACCGAAAACAGATGATACTGCCGAAGATTGCGGGCAATATTCCGTGCCGCCGCGGCAGGTAACACCAAAAGGGAGTTGACCACCATCAGCCCCACCCAGCTCATGGACAGGGTCACCACCACGGCAACAGACACCGTAAACAGGGTCTCATAGCCCCCCACCGGAATTCCCCGGGATGAGGCAAGCTGAGGATGGATGGCGGATACCACCAGCCGGTTGGAGGCAAAGAGCCACAAAACCAGCACCAGCACCAGTACCACCGCCAACAGGCCGATCTCCGTGGCCGTGACGGAGAGGATGTCCCCGATCAGGTATTTGTTGAATTTGGTGAAACTGCTCCCATTCATGGTGGCGATAAAAATGCCCAGAGCCACCGCCGTGGAAGAAAACACGCCGATAATGGTCTCTGCCGCCTGACTTGTCCGTCTGCGGACAAAGGAAAACAGCAACGCGAAAGCCACCGCCAGAATTACCGCCCACACAATAGGCAGGCTGGATCCGCACAGCACACCGATGGCTATTCCCGTAAAGCCGGAATGACCCAGGGCGTCGGAGAAAAAGCTGGTCTTTCCCGTGATGATCATGGTGGAGAGCAGGCCAAACAGAGGGCACATCAGCAATACCGCCAGCAGGGCGTTTTTCATGAAATTCAAGGTCAGCCAGTCCATGGACAGGCCGTCCAGTAAGGCATACCAGATATTCATCTTCCCTGCCCTCCCATATGAAACGCCTGAAGGAATTCATCCGAAGATAAGACCTCC